>NZ_JBEOZU010000026.1:0-116650 GCF_040298185.1 Streptomyces sp. NPDC001634
CCGGTCGGCGCGCTCGCGGCGGCGCACACCCCGCCGCTCCCGCCGAGCGAGAGGCCGAGCGCGGCGGTGCCGGCGATCGCGCTGAAGGTACGTCTGCTCAACACCAGGACAGTCTCCTCGACAGGCGCGGCTCCGGTCATTGTCCCCGGTGACAAGCATGACAATGGGCACATGAGGATCTCGGCACGGGCGGATTACGCGGTACGGGCGGTCCTGGAGCTGGCCGTACGACAGGACGACGGCCCGGTGAAGGCGGAGACGATCGCCGCCACGCAGGGCATTCCGCACAAGTTTCTGGAGGGGATCCTCGGCGATCTGCGCCGTGCGGGTCTGGTGACCAGCCGGCGCGGCGGGTCCGGCGGCTACGGCCTGGCCCGCGAGGCGTCGGCGATCACGGTGGCGGACGTCATCCGTGCGGTGGACGGCCCGATCGTGTCGGTACGGGGCGAACGGCCGACGGGCCTGACGTACACGGGCTCGGCAGAGCCACTCCTTCCCCTGTGGATCGCACTGAGGGCGAACGTACGAAAGATCCTCGAAGGCGTCACGGTCGCGGACATCGCGACGGGCACACTGCCGGCACCGGTACGGGAGCTGACGGAGGAGCCGGCGGCTTGGGAGAACCCTTAGCCTGCTGTTCGGGGGGCGACCCTGAGTAGGGTCGTGGCCATGACCAACGCGAAGGACCGCTGGCCGAAGGCCGACCTGGAGAGCGGCGTCGAGGATGCGACGCTGCTCATTCTCGAATGGCTCGGCGAGCAGGGCGTGGGGGCCATGATCCGGGTCGATGCGGAACGGGTGCGCGACGGCCGCCCTGCATGGACGTTCGCTGCCCACGGTGGTCCTCTGGCCGAGGGCATGCGAGCTGACGGGGTCTCGGCGGCGGAGTGCATGGGCAGGGCACTGATCAGGCTGCGGGAGGCTGGGCTGCCCGTGCCCTTCTGAGCTCTGAACTTGAGCGGCTCACACTCAGTCGTCCGCGGCGACCAGGAGGGTGAGAATCCCTATGGAGTGGTCGATGAGCACGAGTTCATGGAACTCGAAATGGACGGGACCGTAGTCGTGCTGTGCCTCCTCCGGGAGGTCGCCGAGTGCGTACCGGCTCGTCGCCCGGTGAATCGGGGTGTAGACCGTCTCGTGCAGCCGGGCCTCCAGTGCCCGGGGGAGGACGACCCCGGCAGTGGCCCACTTGCGAACGGTTTCGAGCGCGGCCTGCTCGTCGATGGGCTCGTATGTGTCAGGGGTGATGCGGTCGGACCACCACTGGCCATGGCGTGGTTCGAGCCAGAGGCCGGAGCCGTCGTAGGTGTCCCGGAACTCCGGGTGCGCGATCAGCGCGGCGAGAAGGTCCCGGTCCTCCGATACGGCCGACGGCAGATGGAAGCGCTTCAGGTGAACCCACCGGTAGCCATGACCCTGCCCGTCCCGGAAGTCGAAACTCTTGAAGTTCACAAGGGGGCTGTCCCAGTGGGTCAGCTCGTCGGCCGAACTCATACCCTCCGCATTTTCGAATAGACAGTGGGAAAAGCTCCCGTCCTCATGGAAACCGGTGGAGACCGGCTGACGTGCCGCATCTCCCGGGGCGCCCTCCCCCGCGAGGTACCCCGGGAGTGCGGATCTCAGGAAGGTGCACGCCCCGCTCCCCGCGTGCGCGCACTCGACAGTCCCGTATCGCCCTCTCCTTCAGCCTGCCGGGTGGCCCGCAGGATGTCGTTGGCGCAGAGTCCACAGTTGCTTGGCGTTGCGTCTACTCGGCCATCACTCGGCCATCACTCGGCCATCACTCGGCCATCACTCGGCCATCGAGAGCGCCCGTTGGCGGTAGTCGCTGGGCGGTATGCCATATGTGGCGCGGAAGACGCGGGTGAAGTCGCCTGCACGGGGAAAACCCCAGCGGCCCGCGATGGCGTGGATGGGGGTCGTGACCAAGGCCGGGTCGGTCAGGTCGCGGCGGGCGCGTTCCAGGCGCTGGCGGCGGATCCAGGCCGCGACCGTCTCTTCCTCGTGCTGGAAGAGGCGGTGCAGATAGCTGGGGGATATGTGGTGGGCGGCGGCGATGGCGCGCGGGGTCAGCCGCGGATCCTGCAAGTGCTGCTGGACGAACGCCTTGATCTGCAGGACCAGGGCCCGCTGACGGCTTTCCGGGGGGAGGAACCGGTCGGCCTCCAGGGCGTTCGCGAACAGCGCGGACAGCAGATCGACCACCACCATTCCCAGCCGGGGCCCGTCGGTGGGGTGGTAGGCGGCGGTGCCTCTCGCCAACTGCTTGAGCAGCTGTGCCAGCACCGCCCCGAAGCCGGTCAGTGACGACAGCGGCAGCCCGGCCACCCGGTCGAGCTGATTACGGGACAGCGGCAGCAGCGCCTTGGGGACCTCCAGCCCGATTCCCGTGTGCGGGGTGGAGTCATTGCCCCCATAGATGTCGACAGGGCGTGAGGTGTCGACGAGGCACAGACTCTCCGGGCCGAACAGGGCCTGCTCCTCGCCCCGAGCGGCGCGCAGCGGCCCGCTCAACGGAAGGGAGAGGTGGAGCCCCTCGGGGTCGGACTGCCGGACCAGCTTCGGTGTGCGCAGAAAGCGCGCCGGCTGGAACGTCGTCGGCCACACCGTCACGGCACCGAGATCCAGAACACGCTGAACAGCCCGGAAATCCTGCCGGTGGTCACTCTGGAGCTCCAACGGGGCGTGGGTCCGAGCGACCAGTTCCCGCCAGCCGTCGAACCGGTCCTCCGCCGGCAGGTCCTCGCTCCGGAACACCATCTCGTTCAGCATGCGCCCCTCCTCGCCGTGTCGACTTTCACGGCTTCAGGAGCCGTTCCCCCTCATCATCTCGATCAAGCCAGGTACGGCGTCCGGGCCGAAGAGGAGGTCCATACCCGCGGCCGACCGGTCGGCGGCCTCCTTGGCGCGTGGGCACAGGGACTCTTCGTAGGCGATGAGCCCGGCGTCGAGGTCGTCGCGGTGGGCGGCCAGGGCCAGGGCGAGTTCCGCGCCGTCCTGCATCGCCATGTTGGCGCCCTCGCCCGCGAACGGGGACATCAGATGGGCCGCGTCGCCGAGGATCGTGATGCCGGGAGTGTGTTCCCAGCGGTGGCCGACGGGAAGGGCGTGGATCGGGCGCGGAACGAGCGGGCCCTCGGCGTCGGTGATCATCGCGCGCAGCCGCTCGTCCCAGTCCTCGAAGTACTCCAGAACGGTCTTCTTCGCGGCCGGCGTGTCGGTGAAGTCGATGCCGGACAGCCACTTCTCGGGCACCTTGAGGGCCACATACGCGTGGATCGAGCCGTCCGGTTCGCGGTGCGCGAGGATGGCCTTGCCGTCGCCGAGGGCGAACAGCATGCCGCCGCCCGCGAGTTCGGCCGTCGCGGGGTGTCGGAGGGCGGCGTCCGGCAGGTCGGCCTCCACGAACGAGACGCCGGTGTACGCCGGCTGGGCCGGGGAGAGGACGTGGCGGACCCACGACCGGGCGCCGTCCGCACCGATCAGCACGTCCGTGGTGAAGGAGGCGGGGGTGCCGTTCTCCTGGGTCAGCACCAGGTACTGGTCGTCGACCAGCGGACGCGAACCCTGGGTCCGTACGCCCCAGCGGACCGTGCCCTCGGGCAGCGACTCCAGCAGGATGCGGCGCAGGTCGTTGCGGTCCACCTCCGGACGCCCGCTCTCCGATGCGTCACGGAAGTGCAGCGTGCCGTCCGCGCCGACGATCCGGGTCTCCTCGCCGCCCCGGTGGACGATCGCCCGGAACTCCTCCATCAGCCCGGCGGCCTGCAGCGCGACCTGCCCCGATTCCTCATGGATGTCGAGCATGCCGCCCTGGTGGCGGGCGGTCGGCGAGGCATCACGCTCGTAGACGGCCACCTCGATGCCGTGCGTGTGGAGCACGCGGGCCGCGACGAGACCGCCGAGACCGGCGCCGACTATGGCGATGCGGTGGTGGACAGTGGATGCGGACATGCTGGCCTCCTCAAGGAGTACGTGGTGTGGTGGGCGGCTCCGGTGCCGCCGTGATGCCGCTGATCAGCACCTGGAAACCCCAGGCCAGGCGCTCCTCGCCGGCGCCGGACAGCAGTGCCGCCCCCAGCGCGGCGATCTGCGGGTGCCGGTCCGTCGACGCGTTCAGCAGGGCCCGGGTCAGTGCGTCCCACTCGTCCTGCGCCTCGGGTTCCTGCCCCCGGGTCGCGTGCTCGGCCGCGCTCGCCGTCGCGTACTGCAGCAGCAGGTCGAGGCCCCAGGAAGCGCGCTGGGGCGGGACACCGCCCTCGGCGAGCAGGGCCAGGACCGCGTCCACCAGGTCCAGGTAGTTCTCCCCGAAGGGGCGGGCCACCAGGGCCGCGCGGGCCAGCGCCGGGTGTTCGAAGAGCACGCCGACGTACGAGGTCAGCAGCCGTACGAGCCGCTCACGCCAGTCGTCGGCGGCATTCGTGTGGGACAGGTCCACCTCGCCGAGCAGCCGGTCGAGTACGGCCGCGTGCAGTTCAGCCGTGTTGCGGACATAGACGTAGAGCGATGCGGGGCCTGTGTCGAGTTCCTGCGCCAGCCGGCGCATGGTGACCCGCTCCAGGCCCTCGGCACGCATCAGCTCCACGGCCGTCGTGACGATCCCGTCCCGGGTGAGGGCGGGTTTGGCGGGGCGTTCGCGGCGGCTGCGGGGGGTTGGGGGCTGCGCTGTCATGCCACCACGGTAACGAACATGTTCGTAGCGAACAAGTGCGTGACGAACATGTTCGTCATCGGCCGCCACCGGGCCGGCCCTCCGGCAGACGACGGAAATGTGTCAAACAGGACCTAGCTGGGGCGGCACAGCAGTGGCTTGGCCAGTTCCGCGCAGGGGCGGTCGCCGTGGGCGCGGATGATGTCCTTGCCGACCTCGTTGGCCAGGTAGCGCAGGAAGCCGGCCGCCAGGGAGTCCGCGGGCGGCTCACCGTAGGTGTACGCGAACTCCGTCTGCCAATACGGGTACGCACCCTCGTCGGCGCCCTCGAGGGTGGCCGGGTAGCCGTCGATCCGTACCAGCTGGACGTCCTCGTGCGCCGTGGCGGCGCCGACCTCGCTGTGGCCCAGGGAGCCGGGGGTCGAGGCCACGGTGTCCAGGAGGGTCTGGGTGTCGCCGACCTCGCAGCGGCCCGGCCTGGCGTTGTCGAGGGCCGCGCAGTCGCTTGCCGTGGCGGCCAACAGCGCCCGGTTGCCGAGGACTTGGCGTTCGAGGGTGGTGCGGGTGCCGGAGCCGGGGTTGCGGCTGACGAGGTGGATCGGTACGTCGTTGCCCTTGACCTGGTTCCAGTTGGTGATCTTTCCGGCGTAGATGTCCCTGACCTGCTTCAGGGACAGGTCCTGGACCCCGGTGCCCTTGTTGACGACCAGGGTGAAGAGGGAGAGGGCGACGGGCCGGGGCAGGAGCTGCGGGCGGCCGTCGCTCTTGGGGCCGTCGCTGAACGCCAGCCGGTCGCCGAGCCCCTGGCCGCCCGCCGGCTTGGCCTTCTTGCCCGCCGCGGCCAGGGTGTTGAGCCCCGAGACGCTGCCCTGGAAGGTGTCGTCGCCGATCGGGATGTGCGCGTCGGGGCACGTCTTCTCATACTGCTTCGCGGCCTCCCGGAGCACCGGAGCGAACGCCGTGGAGCCGGAGAGCGTGAGGGTCCCCTTGGCGCAGTCCAGCGGGGCGGCCTTGGTGTCGCCGCGGGTGAACGTGATGAGGGACTGGACGGTGCCCACCAGTATCAGAGCGGCGAGCAGCACCAGGACCGGCCTCGAAGCGAACGGGTAGTACTCGGTCTTCTTGATCCTTCCGCGGCGCACCCCGCCCACGAGGCTGGCCTCGACCAGAGGATCGGGGAACGTGTCCTCCCCGAAGCCGTCCTCGCGTTCCAGGACTGCCAGCACCTTGTAGTGGTCGCGGCGGTTGAGCTTCACCTTCGGCAGCTCGATGAGACCGTCGACGACCCCGAGGCCCGGGACGTCGGGCGGGGGGCTCTGGCCCTCGGTGACCGGTCTCTGGGTGAAGAAACGGCGCAGCTCATTGCGGCTGAGTTCGGTCACGACCATGCCGACGACGCGGCGGCCCCGGCAGGTGACCCGGATGCCCACCGGGTCTCCTTCGGGAGCCAGGTAGTTGCTCTCCACGATCGGGGCCCAGCCGCTGTTCTCGATCCGCAGCAGGACGAACGACGGGTCCTTCAGCGGCGCGCCGTTCGTCCCCCGCATCTGCTGGAGCACCCCGGCATAGCGTGCGGCCGCCGCGTCAGTGGCGGTGGTGTCCATCTGGACGCGGTAGCCGAGCCGTTTGCGATCGGCGAGGACGAACTCCCAAAGGGCCGCGGCGACGGGGACCGTGAGACCGAGAACGGCGAAGACGAACTCCCAGGAAAAGCCCGGCACAGCCAACTCCGGTAGCAGATGGGGTGGTTGGAGAGGCCATGGTGAAGGGACGGGAGGCGTCACACCCGGGGAAACCGGGATCCTCCCGCTCGAATTCACCCATGTGTCATCTCGGACACCCGGGGTTCGCCTGCCGGAGCCGCGATCCTGCTTCGCGGGCTCAGCCCACCTGGTTGTACATCGCGCCCGCGGCCGGCCAGCCCGTGGGCTCGGGGACCGGTTCCGGCTGGGTACGGCCGCGGACCTGAGCGGCCGTCAGGCCGCCCGCGGCGGGCATGCCGAGGCCGCGCCGGTTCTGCGCGGTCGCCGCGAGTCCGGGCATGCCGGTCTGCGGCACGGCCTGCAGTCCTGCCGCAGCAGGGGGCATACCGGTCTGCGGGACCGCCTGCAGACCGGGCATACCGGTCTGCGGAACCGGCTGCAGACCGGGCATGCCGGCCTGCGGAACCGGCTGCAGACCGGGCATGCCGGCCTGCGGAACCGGCTGCAGACCGGCGGCCGGAAAGCCCCCAGGCGGCATCATGGCCGCCGGGGGAGCCATGGGCATGGCGGCGGCCGCCGGAGCGGGCATCGGGGCAGGGGCCGGAACCGGGGCCGGCACGGGCGCAGGGGTGGGGGTGGGGTAGGGCAGCGGAGTCGGCGCGGGCATCGGTGCCGGAGGGGGAGCCGGTGCCGGAGCGGGCGCCGGGGCCGGTGCCGAGCCCGGGGCCAGCGGCATCGCCGCGGCCTGGGAGGCCAGGCCGATGCCCGCCCCGTTGGTCTCGCTGACGAGCCGGTCCACCGCCGCCGTACCCGAGCTGTAGCTGGTCCCTGTGCTCAGCTCGGGCACGGCGGCTCCCCTCCTGGTCCCGTAGAGCACCTGTTCCAGGCCGGACACCAGGCGACGCACGTCCACCTGGGGGCGCACCACGAGTCTCAGGAAGCGGCTGGATGAACCGATCTTGTTGCCGCACTCGCGGACCAGGATCCGGTGCTCGGTGAGCATCCGGTCACGGACCACGGTGCCTTCGGCGCCCAGGGGGAGGCGCACGAAGAGGAAGTTGCCCTGGGACGGGTAGACCGTCAGCCCGGGCAGTGTGGAGAGCTGGGCGGTCATGTCCAGCCGGTCGCGGCGTACCTGCTGGAGGCTCTGCATGTACTCGGCGCCGTGCTCCTTGAGCATGAACACCACATGCTCCGCGAAGGAGTTGACGTTCCACTTGGGCAGCATGGAGCGGACCTGGCCCGCAAGTGCCGGGTTGGCGACCAGGTAGCCGAAACGTATGCCGTGGAGCCCGAAGCTCTTGCCGAGGCTGCGCAGGACCACGACGTTGGGCCGCAGCATCGCCTCGTGCACGACGCTCGGCTCGGCCTCGGCGTCCGCGAACTCCAGGAACGACTCGTCGATGACGATCAGGTCCAGATCGGCCATCGCATCCATGAACTGCACGAGCGCGTGCTTGTGCAGGAAGCCCCCGTCGGGGTTGTTCGGGTTGCAGATGACGGCGACTCGGGTGCCGCGCTTGCGGATGAACTCGGCGTACTGGGCGAGGTCCAGGGCGAAGCCGCTGGACTCCTGGAGCGGGAACATGTCGACCCGCTTGCGGGTCTCCATGGGCTGGTCGGTCCAGCGGCCGAAGGTGGGGACGGGGATGGCGAGGGACTCGCGGACCATCAGGTGGTCGATCCAGGTGATCAGTTCGGTCGAGCCGTTGCCCATCGCCACGCACTGCGGCGGCAACTGGAGCAGGTTGCACAGCTCGGCCGTGATGGTGTCCGCGCTGCTGGGGTAGTACGTGACGATCTCGCGCAACCGGGCCGCCATCTCGTCGAACATGGCGGGGGTGGGGAAGTAGGGGTTGCACGGGATACAGAAGTCCACGGGCCCCGTCCCGTCGCCGCCCTCACGCGTCAGCGCAGCCATCGACGGACTGTGCGCCGCGGTGCTGCGGAACAGCGAGGTGACGTTGTCGCCCATGGAACCTCCGTATGGGGCGGACCCGGTGGGGAGGCGGGCCCGTCGTCTGTGGGTGGCCCGCGCGGGGGAGCACGGGCCACCCAGTCATACGGATACGGAGGTGGCGTTGTTCAACGGGTGTGAAACCGGTGTGACTTCGGGAACCGATTCCACCCCCTGGCGCGTTACGAGCTGAACGTGTGGATCGTCGTCGACCGGTACGTCTGCCCGGGCCGCAGCACGGTCGACGGGAAGTTCGCGTGGTTGGGCGAGTCCGGGAAGTGCTGGGTCTCCAGGCAGAGCGCGTCGCCCTGGCGGTAGGTGTGGCCGCCGGTGCCGACGAGCGTGCCGTCGAGGAAGTTGCCCGAGTAGAACTGCAGGCCCGGCTGGTCGGTGGCGATCTTCAGGGTGCGGCCGGAGCGCGGGTCGTGGAGGGTCGCGATGTGCTCGGGCTTCGCCGTGATGCCCTTGTCGAGGACCCAGTTGTGGTCGTAGCCCTTGGCCTGGACCTGCTGCACATGGCCCGCCCGGATGTCCCGGCCGATGGTCTTGGCGTGCCGGAAGTCGAAGGGGGTGCCCGCGACCTTGGCCAGCTCGCCCGTGGGGATCAGGCCCGAGTCGGTGGGCGTGTAGCGGGAGGCGGCGATCTTGAGCTCGTGGTTCTCGATCGTGCCGCTGCCCTCGCCGCCCAGGTTCCAGTAGACGTGGCTGGTGAGGTTGACGACGGTGGCCTTGTCGGTGGTGGCCTCGTAGTCGATGCGCCAGTCGCCGTGCCTGGTGAGGGTGTACGTCACCTTCGCCTTGAGCGTGCCGGGGTAGCCCATCTCGCCGTCGACGCTGGTGTAGTGCAGCACCAGGCCGACGTCGGAGCCCTTGGTGAACGGCTCGACGTCCCAGATGTGCTTGTCGAAGCCCTGCTTGCCGCCGTGCAGGCTGTTCACGCCGTCGTTGACGGACAGCTGGTAGCTCTTGCCGTCCAGGGTGAACTGGCCCTTGGCTATACGGTTGCCGTAGCGGCCGATGAGTGCGCCGAAGTACGGGGTCTTCGCCACGTAGTCGTCGATGTTGTCGAAGCCCAGGGAGACGTTGGCGTGGCGGCCGCGCCGGTCGGGGATCTCCAGGCCCTGGACCACACCGCCCCAGTTCAGGACCTTCAGGCGGGTTCCGCCGTTCTCCAGCGACCAGCGGTAGACCTTGGTGCCGTCGGCCAGCTTGCCGAAGAGTTCCTTCACGGGCTTCCTGCTTCCCGAAGCGCTGCCTGAGGTGCCTTCCGCGGCGTGTGCCGCGCCGGCCGTACCGACCGTCGTGGCGGCGAGTCCCGCGGCCGCCGAGGCGGCGATAATGGTGCGTCTGCTCAGTTCCATGTGCGGCTCCTGTACTAGGAAGTTGAAGGCCCCCACCTCCTGGCGGGGGCCTTACCGACTTACGAACCGGACTTGCGCTTGTTCCACACGTCGAAGCCGACTGCCACCAACAGGGCCAGGCCCTTGATGACCTGTTGCCAGTCGGTGCCGACGCTGAGGAGGTTCATGCCGTTGTTCAGCACGCCGAGCACGAGACCACCGATGATCGCGCCGAGGACGGTACCGACACCGCCGCTCATGGACGCGCCACCGATGAACGAAGAGGCGATCGCCTCGAGCTCGAAGTTCACGCCCGCCTTTGGCGAGGCCGCGTTCAGACGGGCGGCGACCACCAGACCCGCCAGGGCCGCGAGCACGCCCATGTTCAGGAAGACCTGGAAGGTGACCCTCTTGTCCTTGACGCCGGACAGCTTCGCCGCCGGCAGGTTGCCGCCGATCGCGTAGATGTGGCGGCCGAAGACGGCGTTGCGCATCACGTAGCCGTAACCGACCACCAGGACGCCGAGGATGATGAGGATGATCGGCGCACCGTTGTAGCTGGCGAGCAGCATCGTGAGGGCGAGGATCGCGGCGACCAGGGCGACGAGCTTCAGCGCGAACAGCCGCGCGGGAACCACGTCGAGGGAGAACTCCTGCTGCCGGCGCCGGTCGCGCACCTCCTGCCACACCACGGCGGCGATCAGGACGAGGCCGAGGAGCAGCGTGAGGTTGTGGTAGTTGGTGTTCGGGCCGACCTCGGGCAGGAAGCCGTTGCCGAGCTTCTGCAGCCCGTCCGGGAACGGGCCGAGGGTCTGCCCCTTGAGCAGGATCTCCGTCAGACCGCGGAAGAGCAGCATCCCGGCGAGGGTGACGATGAACGACGGTATACCGAGATACGCGATCAGATAGCCCTGCACCGAGCCCGCGACCGCGCCCACCAGCAGGCACAGCACCAGGGCGATCGGCCACGCCACACTGTGCTGCACCGTCAGCACCGCCGCGAACGCGCCCACGAACGCCGTCAGCGAGCCGACCGACAGGTCGATGTGCCCCGCGATGATCACCAGCATCATGCCGATCGCGAGGATCAGGATGTAGCTGTTCTGCAGCACCAGGTTGGAGACGTTGCGCGGCAGCAGCAGGTCGCCGCCGGTCCAGATCTGGAAGAGGACGACGATCAGGCCGAGCGCGATCAGCATGCCGTACTGCCGCATGTTGCGGCGCAGGCCGTTCAGTACCAGCTGGAGCAGGCCGCCGCCCGTAGCCGATCCGCTTTTGCCCGGCGGCGCGGGGGCCGGGGTCTTGGCGGTCACATCCGTGCTCATCGGGTTACCTCTTTGTCCTTTGTCATGTGACGCATCAGCACTTCCTGCGTGGCCTCGGCCCGCGGCACCTCACCTGTCAGCCGTCCCGCGGCCATCGTGTAGATGCGGTCGCACATGCCGAGCAGCTCCGGCAGCTCGGAGGAGATGAAGACGACCGCCTTGCCCTGCGCGGCCAGCTGGTCGATGACCGTGTAGATCTCGTATTTGGCGCCCACGTCGATGCCGCGCGTGGGCTCGTCCAGAATCAGCACCTCCGGACCCGCGAAGATCCACTTGCTGAGGACCACCTTCTGCTGGTTGCCGCCCGACAGCTTGCCCACCGGCTCGAAGACGGTCGGCGCCTTGATGTTCATGGACTTGCGGAAGCCCTCGGAGACCTGGCGCTCCTGCTGCTCGTCGACCACACCCCGCTTGGCGACCTTGTTGAGCGCCGTCAGCGAGATGTTCCGGTTGATGGTGTCGATGAGGTTGAGGCCGTAGTGCTTGCGGTCCTCGGTGACGTAGGCGATGCCGTGCTCGACCGCCTCGGCGACGGTCTTCGTACGGATCTCCTTGCCGTCCTTGAGGACCGTGCCGTTCGCGTACCGGCCGTAGGTGCGCCCGAAGACGTTCATCGCCAGCTCGGTGCGGCCGGCGCCCATCAGTCCCGCGATGCCGACGATCTCCCCGCGCCGCACGTTGATCGACACATCGTCGACAACCTTGCGCTGCTGGTCGATCGGGTGGTGGACCGTCCAGTTGCGGATCTCCAGGGCCGGGGCCGCTCCCACCTCTCCCTCGTACGACGTGCGCTCGGGGAAGCGGTGGTCGAGGTCGCGGCCGACCATGCCGCTGATGATCCGGTCCTCGGTCGTCTCGGGCGCCTTCACATCGAGCGTCTCGATGGACTTCCCGTCGCGGATGATCGTCACCGAGTCGGCGACCCGGCGGATCTCGTTCAGCTTGTGGGAGATGATGATCGAGGTGATGCCCTGTTTCTTCAACTCCAGGATGAGATCGAGGAGTTTGCCGCTGTCCTCGTCGTTCAGGGCCGCCGTCGGCTCATCGAGGATGAGCAGCTTCACCTGCTTCGACAGGGCCTTGGCGATCTCCACGAGCTGCTGCTTGCCGACGCCGATGTCGGTGATCCGGGTCTCCGGGTGCTCGTCGAGGCCGACGCGGCGCAGCAGTTCGGTGGCGTGCTTGAGTGTTTCGTTCCAGTTGATGAACCCGCGCGTGGCGTGTTCGTTGCCGAGGAAGATGTTCTCGGCGATGGAGAGATACGGCACCAGCGCCAGTTCCTGATGGATGATGACGATGCCGTGGTGCTCGCTCGCCCGGATGTCCTTGAACTGGCAGACCTCTCCCTCGAAGAGGATTTCCCCTTCGTAACTGCCGTGCGGGTGGACGCCGGAGAGGACCTTCATCAGGGTCGACTTACCGGCGCCGTTCTCCCCGCAGATGGCGTGGACCTCGCCCTGCCGGACGGTCAGATTGACGTCCGACAGCGCCTTGACGCCGGGAAAGGTCTTGACGATCGAGCGCATTTCCAGGACGGGTCCCGCCATGGTCGTGCCTTCCAGTCGTTGCGGTCGGTGGGGGATGCGTCGGCTACTTCAGCTGTGCGTCGGTGTAGTAGCCGCCCTTGACCAGGGCGTCCTCGTAGTTGGACTTGTCGACGCTCACCGGCTGGAGCAGGTAGGCGGGGACGACCTTGGTGCCGTTGTCGTAGGTCTTGGTGTCGTTGGTCTGCGGCGTCTTGCCGTTGAGGGCGTCGTCGACCATGGTCGAGGCGACCTTGGCGAGCTCGCGGGTGTCCTTGTAGACGGTCTGCGTCTGCTCACCGGCGATGATCGACTTCACCGAGGCGAGCTCGGCGTCCTGGCCGGTGATGACCGGCAGCGGCTTGCTGCCCGAGCCGTAGCCGTCCGACTTCAGCGCGGACAGGATGCCGATGGAGATGCCGTCGTAGGGCGAGAGCACCGCGTCGACCTTGCCGCTCTTGTAGGCGGAGGTGAGGATGTCCTCCATGCGCTTCTGCGCGGTGGTGCCGTCCCAGCGCAGGGTGGTGACCTGGTTGAGCTTGGTCTGGCCGGACTTGACCACCAGCTCCTTCTTGTCGATGTACGGCTGCAGCACGCTCATCGCGCCGCCGAAGAAGTACTTGGTGTTGTTGTCGTCGTTCGAACCGGCGAACAGCTCGATGTTGAACGGGCCCTTCTTGCCGCTGTCCAGACCGAGCTTGTGCACGATGTACGTGCCCTGCAGCACGCCGACCTTCTCGTTGTCGAACGAGGCGTAGTAGTCGACGTTCTTGGTGCCGAGGATCAGGCGGTCGTAGGCGATGACCGGGATCTTCGCGGAGGCGGCCTCCTGGAGGACGTTGTTCAGCGACTTGTTGTCGATGGCCGCGATGATCAGGCCCTTGACGCCCTGGGTGATCAGGTTCTCGATCTGCGAGACCTGGGTGCTCGGGTCGTCCTCGCCGTAGACCAGCTTGGTCTTGTAGCCCTTGGCCTCGAGGTTCTTGACGACGTTGTTGCCGTCGTTGATCCAGCGCTCGGAGGACTTGGTCGGCATCGCGATGCCGATGGTTCCGCCCTTGGCGCTTCCCTTGTCGTCCTTGCTGCCGCCCGAGCCGCTCTGGCCGCAGGCGGACAGGGTGAGGGCGAGGGAGGCGGCTCCGGCTATCGCGGTGAGAGCGGCTCTACGAGTACGCATGCTGATCAGTCCTTGTTCTTCTCGTCGTTGAGAGGGGTGCGGCCGGCGGTTCAGGCGCCGGTGGGGAAGCGGTTGAGGGAACCGGGCAGCCGGGAGCCGAGCGGCGCCATGTCGCCGTCCGCGCCGTGCCGGGCGAGCAGGTCGAGAGCGAGACGGCCGCGCCGCACCCGCTCCCGGGCGGTGTCCAGGGTCAGATCCCGCATATGGGTGCCGTAGGGGTAGATCCCGGGCGCCTTGGACAGACCGAACTTCAGATAGAGCGGTGCGCCGCGCCGGATCAGCTCGGCGACCTCGTACATCCGTACGTACCCGCCGAGGTCGTCGGGGGCCTCGATGTACATGTCCATGGGAGCGGCGGAGACCCGCCGGATCTCGGTGAGATGGTCGAGCGTCAGATCGCTGGGCACGTTGAGCGAGTCCGCGCCCAGGCGCTCGTAGACGGCGTACGACGCCGGGTTGACCGGGCCGATCAGCGCGGACACCTTGAGCGTGGTGTCGGCCGGGATGATCCCCTTCTCACGGGCCCGGTGCAGGGTCCACAGCACACCCTCGTCGGCGACGAGCAGGCACTTGACGCCCAGCTCCGTGGCCCGGACGGAGTCCTCGACACAGCCGGCGACGGCGTCGTGGCCGCGGGCGCGCAGACCGCCGCCGCGGGAGTCCGTGCGCACCGAGCCGCCGATGTCCCAGGTGCCCCGTGGCCCCGTGAAAAGGCACAGCTCGATGTCACGCTCATTGGTGGCCTCGACCATCTCGGTGATCTCGGCGTCGGTCAGCATCCATACGCCGCTGCCCTGGCTGATCCGGTGGATCGGCACGTCGAGCCGAGAGGACTCCTTGAGGACCACGGCCAGCGCCTCGGGTCCCTCGCACGAGGGTATCTCGGTGCGCCAGCGGCCGCCTCCGGGGAAGGTGTGCGGCGATGCGTCGGCGGGGGAGAGGTCGGGCGCGCCCAGGCCGAGCTCGGCGAGCGCCTGCTCACCGGGCCTTCGGGCTGCCGTAGCGGAGTCGGTCACAAGGTGTCCTTCATGTTCGGTATTTCGGACGAGGTTCGCGGCTCAGGGTGTGAGGGGTTGGTGGTACGCCGGTACGGAGTTCGTCAGGTAACTCCGTACCGGCGTACGGCTTCGGGGATCACGGCCGCAGCAGGACCTTTCCGACCTTCGGGTCGCCGGCGCCCACGAGCTCGATGGCCTGCGGGAACTCGGCGAGCGGCAGCTCGTGCGTGACCAGCGGCAACGGATCGAGCAGTCCGGCGCCGAAGACCCGCACCGTGTGCGCCCAGGCGTCGGGCGGTGCCCCGAACACGGTGTGCACCTCCAGCTGCCGTACGACGAGATCGGTGGGGTCGAGGCCCTCGGCGCCCGGCGCCGGAATGCCCGTCAGGACCAGGCGTCCGCCGCGCCTGAGCAGGGAGGCGGCGGTGCGCGCGGCGGACGCGGACCCGGCGGTCTCGATGACGACATCGAAGTCGTCGGGGAGTTCCCGGTCCTTGGTGCGGAAGTCGGTGGCGCCGAACTGCCGCGACAGCTGCTCGCGGTCGTTCCTGGTGCCGACCACCAGCAGCTCGGCCGGGGAGATCGCCTTCAGGAACTGCACGGCGAACATGCCGAGCGTGCCGGTGCCGACGACCGCGACCCGCTCGCCGGGCTGCGCGTTCGCCTTCAGGGCGGCCGCCGCGATGCAGGCGGCGGGCTCCAGAAGGGCAGCCGCCGTCAGGTCCGCGTCGTCCGGGAGGACGTGCAGCAGACGGGCCGGGAGGGTGAGGGTGGTGGCCATCGCACCCGGCTGGGTGAAGCCCGTCTCCTCGTACCCCGAGGTGCACAGGGTGGTCTCACCCGTGTGGCAGCGGTCGCAGACCTGGCAGTTGCGGAAGCCCTCCCCGACGGTCTTGCGGCCGACGAGGGACTCGGGCACTCCGGCGCCCACCGCCTGGACGGTGCCGGACCACTCGTGGCCGGGGATCAGCGGGTAGCGGACGTAGCCCTCGGGCCGGTTGCCCTGGTACACCTCGCGGTCACTGCCGCAGATACCGACGGCGTGGACCCGGACGAGCGCCTCGCCGGGACCGGGCGCCACGGGCTCGTGGGGGACCAGGCTGTGCGCGCCCGGTGCCTCGATGACTACCGCGGTGCTCACTTCGCCCCCTTGGGCTTGCGCTGCTCCCAGCCCTCGGCCCACAGGTCGAACCGCGCCTGCTGCTGCGGGAACTCGGCCGCTGCGTCGACATCGAGCTCGACACCGAGGCCGGGCGCGTCGGAGAGATGGAAGTACCCGTCGACGACCTGCGGCGCGCCCTTCACGACCTTCTTGATCTCCGCGTCCGCGAAGTCGTTGAAGTGCTCCAGGATCTTGAAGTTCGGGGAGGTGAAGCCGACCTGGAGGGAGGCGGCGGTCAGGACGGGCCCGCCGACGTTGTGCGGCGCCACGAGCATGTAGTGGGTCTCGGCGGTGGCGGCCAGCTTCCTGGTCTCCCAGATACCACCGATGTGGCCGACGTCCGGCTGGAGGATGTCGACGGCCTGACTCTCGAAGAGCTCGCGGAACTCGATGCGGTCGTGGATCCGCTCGCCGGTGGCCACCGGGATGTCGACCTTCGCGGCGACCTTCTCCAGCGCCTTGAGGTTCTCCGGCGGGACCGGCTCCTCCAGCCAGGCGGGCTTGAACGGCGCGAGCTCACGGGCGAGCCGGACGGCGGTCGAGGGCGAGAACCGGCCGTGCATCTCCAGCATCAGCTCGGCCTCGGGCCCGATGGCGTCGCGCACGGCCTCGATGAGGGAGACGGAGTAGAGGGTCTGCTGGTGGTCGAGCTCGAAGTGACCGGTGCCGAAGGGGTCGATCTTGAGGGCCTTGTACCCGCGCTCCATGACCAGCTGGGCGGCCTTGTGGTACGCCTCCGGCGTTCGCTCGGTCGTGTACCACCCGTTGGCGTACGCCTTGACCTTGTCGGTGACCTTGCCGCCCAGCAGCTGCCACACCGGAACGCCGAGGGCCTTGCCCTTGATGTCCCAGCAGGCCATCTCGACGACCGCGATGCCGGACATGACGATCTCGCCGGCCCGCCCGTAGTCGCCGTACTTCATGCGGCGCACGAGATCCTCGACAGCGAACGGGTCCGATCCGAGAATGTGGTTGGCCTCGGCCTCCCGCAGATAGCCGATCAGCGCGTCGGTGTGACCGAGCATCCGGGTCTCGCCGACTCCCGTGATCCCCTCGTCGGTGTGCACCTGGACGTAGGTCAGATTGCGCCAGGGCGTCCCGACCACGTGAGTGCTGATTCCGGTGATGCGCACGGCAGTTGCCCCTCAGCTGTTCGAGATTTCGTCACACGTTCGAAATGCTGGCGTGACAGTAAGGACGGTGCGGTGGGAGTGTCAATGGGTCGAACGCATAACGGTTTCGGCACGGCTTTCGATACTGTTTCGGAGGC
This sequence comes from Streptomyces sp. NPDC001634, assembly GCF_040298185.1. Taxonomy (NCBI): domain Bacteria; kingdom Bacillati; phylum Actinomycetota; class Actinomycetes; order Kitasatosporales; family Streptomycetaceae; genus Streptomyces; species Streptomyces sp. NPDC001634. Next base: position 17,107 of record NZ_JBEOZU010000026.1, read on the forward strand.
TGCTTCTGGCGCCGGGCTCAACTCGCCACACCGAGCGGGATAGTTCCCCACACAACTTTCACAGCAGCCACTAGGAACGTTACCGGGCAGGAACTTAGTCTTCCCGCGTCATGGACTACTGCCACCCGTGCCGAAGGCACCTCAACGGCGCCCTCGCCTGCCCGGGGTGCGGAACACCCGTCGAAGAACTGCGCGCGTACGCATACGCGGACGAGGGCGACACACACGCCGGTGCCGACGGTTTCGGCGGTGTCGATGGCTTCGGCGGTTCCGCTGGTTTCGGCGGTTCCGATGGTTTCGGTGGATCCGAGGCGTCGTACGGGGACGGCAACGAGGACTCGGACGAGGACGCGGGTGAGCACGGGAGCGAGGACGCGGCCGTGCGCCCCGGGCGTGCGCAGAACCGGCGGCGGACGAAGGGACGCGCCGGGGCGCCCGGTGGCCGCGACGGTGATCACGGGACGCGGTCCGGGCGTCGCGACCGCAAGGCCGCCGCGCACCGGCGGCGCCGGCGGCGGGTGCTGTTCGCCGGGGCCGGACTGTTGCTGGCGGCGGGTGGTCTGAGCCTGGCCGAACTCGGTATCGAGGCGCCCGGCTCGACCCCGAAGGCTGCGACCGCCGGGAGCGAGACCGCGGAAGGAGCGGCCTCCGCCAAGCAGACGGACGGGACCTCGGGCGGTACCGGGAGCGGGGGCGTCGCAGGTACGACCTCGGTGTCGTCGTCGGCGTCCGCGTCTCCGTCGGCTTCCGCGTCCTCGAAGAGCAAGAAGTCCGACGAGGAGAAGAAGAAGGCCGGGGCCGCGCAGTCGGCGGCCGCGACATCGCTCCCGCCCCACTCGGCACCGGCCCCTACGGCGACGGCTACCACGGCACCCGGTTCGGCTCCGTCGGCGAAACCGACGTCGACGATCCCGACGCCCGAACCGTCACCAACGAAAACGTGCAACCGATTCCTGTGGTGGTGCACCTAGGGCTCCCGGCGAGGCGGGTCCCGTCAGCCGGCGTCCGTCGCCGTCCCGTCCAGCATGCGGAGCAGCAGATCCCGCAGGGACAGCCGTTCCTCTCGGGACAGGCCCGCCAGGGGCTCGCGCGCGAAGTTCAGGGAGTTCCGCAGGCCACGGGCCACCTGTCGGCCCTCCTCCGTCACCGCCGCCAGCTTCACGCGGCGGTCCGCCGGGTCCGGGCGGCGCTCCACCAGACCACGCGCCTCCAGCCGGTCCACTATCCCGGTGACGTTGGACGGCTCGCACTTCAGCTTCTGCGCCAGCCGCCGCATCGGCAGCGGCTCCAGTGACAGCAGGCTCAGCAGTCGCGCCTGCGCACCGGTCAGCGCGTGGTCGGCCGCGGCCTCCTCGTACTCCTCGTGGTAGCGGGCCACGACGGTGCCGATGAGGTCCACGACTTCCAGGGTCAGGGGGTCGATGCGGGTTGTTCTCTGCGTGGCCATGAACTCCAGGCTACCTCTTTACTTGACATCCTGAAATATTCAGGAGCATCGTTGTTTCAGGTACTGAAGTATTTGAGCCGCAGCACGTAGAGGAAAGGCCCCATGTCCGACACCCCCGCTCTCCCCGCCGTCAGCCGCGAATGGCACCTGCTCAGCCGCCCGGTCGGCTGGCCCAAGCCCGAGGACTTCGCCCTCGTCGAGACGGAGGTCCGGCAGCCGGGTGAGGGCCAGGTGCTCGTGCGGAACAAGTACGTCTCCGTCGATCCGTACATGCGCGGCCGTATGTCCGCCGCGAAGTCGTACGTCGCCCCGTTCGAGCTCGACAAGCCGATGCAGGGCGGCGCGGTCGGCGAGGTCGTCGTCTCCAACGCCGAGGGGATCGAGGTCGGCGACCACGTCCTGCACTTCTTCGGCTGGCGCGAGTACGCGGTCGTGGACGCCAAGAACGCCGTGAAGGTCGATCCCGACGCCGCGCCGCTGTCCACGTACCTCGGCGTCCTCGGCATGACCGGGCTCACCGCCTACGCCGGTCTGCTGCGTACCGCCGCCTTCAAGGAGGGCGACTCCGTCTTCGTGTCGGGTGCCGCGGGTGCTGTCGGCAGCCAGGTCGGGCAGATCGCCAAGCTGAAGGGCGCCTCGCGGGTCATCGGGTCCGCCGGCTCCGACGAGAAGGTCAAGCTCCTGGTCGAGGAGTACGGCTTCGACGCGGCCTTCAACTACAAGAACGGCCCGGTGGGCGAGCAGCTGCGCGAGGCCGCCCCGGACGGTGTCGACGTGTACTTCGACAACGTCGGCGGCGACCACCTGGAGGCCGCCATCGGCTCCCTCAACCAGGGCGGCCGTATCGCCGTCTGCGGCATGATCTCCGTCTACAACAACACCGAGCCGGCCCCCGGCCCGAGGAACCTCGCCCGGCTCATCCAGACCCGCGGCCGCATCGAGGGCTTCCTGGTCGGCGACCACTACGACCTGCAGCCGCAGTTCGTCGAGGAGGTCGGCGCCTGGGTCCGCTCCGGCGAGCTGAAGTACCGCGAGACCGTCGTCGAGGGCATCGAGAACAACCTGGAGGCGTTCTTCGGCGTCCTGCGCGGCGACAACATCGGCAAGATGATCGTCAAGCTCTGACGTCCGGACCGACCATGGTCATCACCGTGACGCTCGTCCGACCAAGGTCGTTTGGTACGACGGAGGCCGCACCCTTGGACGTGGGGTGCGGCCTCCGCGCTTCCCGGGCTCGGGCTTCCCGGCTCGGGCTTGCCGGGCTCGGGCTTGCCGGGCTCGGGCTTGCCGGGCTCGGGCTTGCCGGGCTCGGGCTTCCCAGGCACAGGCTTCCCGGGATTCAGGTTCCCCGGCAGAATCTCCCCCTCCGGTGGTCGCGGAGATGGCCTGGTGGTGACGGAAGCCCGAACGGCGCCTCCAGGGCGGCCGGAGAGGGCATGCTGGAGGCGGCTGCCTCGGCACCGTTCGAGGCCCGTGACGCTTCGTACGAGGCGAGGAGGGCTCCATGTCCCCGATTCCGTCGCTCCCCAGCATGGACGACGTGGTGCGCATGGCGCGCAGCACCACCGATATCGCCGGCCAGCTCCTGGACACGGCCGGGAACATCACACGGATCGCCGTCAACACGCTGGACCCGAGGGACGGTTCGGGGGCCGAAGCACTGCGTGTCCTGCGGCAGACCACGGCGGAGCTCGCGGACGCGAGCGCGTCGCCGCAGGCGCAGGAGGCGTTCTACCGGATCGTCGACACGCTGACCCGGCTGGGCACGACCGGTGCGCCGCTGGCGGTGCACCCGGTGAGCGAACCGGCGCAGGCGCTGCTGACCGCGCTGGGCGACAGTCTGCTGCCGGTGCTCGACGCGCTCGAACCGGCGGTGGAGGAGGTCGCGTCGGTCCTGGGGGAACTGGTGGAGTCGACGTCGCCGCTGCTGCCCGCGGCGGCCGGCCTGGCGGCGGGCACGCTGCTCGCCCTGACGCCGCTGATCCGGGCCGCGGCGGAGGTGCTCCGGGACTCGGCGCCCGAACTGACGCGCATCGCCGACGCGCTCACGGCGGCGCTCGCACCGCTGATGCCGCTCCAGGTGGGCCTCGTGGAACGGGCGGCGGCAGCGGGGGCCACCGTGGTCCGGGCGACCCTGCCGCCCCTGGCAGACCTCACGGAAGCGGCGGCGGCCACGACCAAGGCAGCCCGCCCGGTGCTGCTGGCGGGCGAGGAACTGCTGGTCGCGGGCCTGGAGCAGATACAGCCGCTGCTCCTTTCCGCGGCCTCCCGCACGGGCCGCTACGCGAGGGCGACAGCGGTACGGGTGTCGGCGGCGATGAACCCGGCGGCGGAACAGGGGATGGTGGTGGCGGTGACACCGGCATGACTGTGCAGCCCGGGGCGAGCACAACCAGCCCGTCCGGCGTTTGAGGACGAGGCCGTTGAGGCCGTGGGGGCCGTTGAGACCGATCGGGGTTCTGGGGGCGCAGCCCCCAGGGACGGTAGGGCCCCCACTAGAGTTCACCCATGCGTGATCTTGGGGCGGGATTCGGCCATCTTCTCAACGGCCAGCGCTGGGTGGCCCGGCACGGCAAGCAGTACGGGTTCGGTCTCCTGCCGGGGCTGATAACCCTCGTCCTCTACGCGGCGGCGCTGGTCGCCCTGGCCCTCTGGGGCGACGACGCCGTCACCTGGGCCACCCCCTTCGCCGACGGCTGGCCCAGCCCCTGGCTCGGTCTCTTCCGCGGCTTCCTCACCGTCGTCCTCTTCGCCCTCGCCCTCCTCCTCGCTGTCCTCACCTTCACCGCCGTCACGCTCCTCGTCGGCCAGCCCTTCTACGAGAACCTGTCGGAGACGGTCGACCGGGACGTGTCCCCGGACGGCACGGCACCCGAGTCGGGCCTACCGCTCCACCGCGAACTGTGGATATCGGCCCGCGACAGCCTCCGCATCCTCCTCCGCGCCGCCCTCTGGGGCGTCCTCCTCTTCGCCCTGGGCTTCCTGCCGTTCGTCGGCCAGACCGTCGTCCCCGTGATCGGCTTCTTCGTCACCGGCTTCTTCCTCACCGAGGAACTCACCGCCGTCGCCCTCCAGCGCCGCGGTGTCGAACTCCGCGAACGCCTCACCCTGCTGCGCTCCCGCAAACTGCTCGTCTGGGGCTTCGGAACGCCCCTCGGCCTCGCCTTCCTCGTCCCCTTCGTCGCCGTCTTCCTGATGCCGGGCGCGGTCGCGGGCGCCACGCTGCTGGCCCGCGACCTGCTGGGCGAGGAGATCACCGACGAGGGTGATGAGCCCGGGAACCCGGGCGACCCCGAGGGGCAGCAGGTCACCGGTCCCTGATGGGGTCACCGAACGTCGAGTTCGCCGCCACCGTCACGATCGCGCGGACCTGCGCGATGATGTCGAGCCGGTTGCGTACGAACTCGGGATCTGTGACCGTTCCGGTCGCCGGATCCGTGTTCCCCGTCCCGAACTGCAGGACCGGGGTGTGCACATGTCCGCCCGGCAAGGTGTCGTGCAGCCCGAGCCGGTCCCGCAGCAGCGTCGCCCGGTACGCGATCTCGTTGGAGAGGTAGTTGCCGCCGCCCCCGGCCCGGGCCGTCGACCCCGCGGTCGGTCCGTCCGGCCGTACGACGGGATCGGTGCCGCCCGCCGGGATCTCGGTCACCTCCGTGTGGTCGTACACGGGGAAGCGCCCGGTGTGGGCGGCGACGATCGCCCGGTAGGGGAGGGTGGTCGAGGTCCACTGCGGCTGTGTGGCCGGGGCCGGGACCGGGATCGTCTCGGTCCGGCCGATGTTGTCGTTGTCCGGGAAGCCGCCCCGCCAGGCCCCGTTGGTCCGCTCGACGTCGAACCGGCCGACCCGGCCCTGGCTCACGGTCGTGAACAGGTCGACCTTCGGCAGATACGGCCGTAGCGTCCGCTCCACCGTCCCTCCCCCGGAGTCGAACGCCTGGGAGGTGCCCCCGGCGAAGTCCTGCCACCGCACCGGGAACACCACGGTCTCGATGCGTGCCGGGCCGTCCGCCGTCTCGATCGTGGTGCCGTCGAGCGCGAGTGCGGTGGCCCCGGACGGGTTGGAGATGCGGATGTCCCGGTCCAGCGTGAACGGGTCGAACCCGGTGAGCAGGATGCGCTTCACGCCCTTGTCGTGCGGGTACCGGATGGCGTCCTGGCCCCGTGAGGTCACCTCCAGCTTCGACAGCAGCGCGGCGCGCTGGGCGTCGGACAGGCCGAACTCCGGCTCCCAGGTGCGTACTTCCCTGGCCATACCGAGCCGTGCCCAGTACAGCGGCCGGTCGTCGTCCCGGCTGAGGCCTGCCCGTCTCCCACCACCACCCTTCCAAGGAAGCGCTTCGCGCCTTTCATATTCCGCGGGGCCCCGCCCCTGCGCCCGCCCGACGGCCCGCCGCCACAACAGGGAACCCTGCCGTGCGACCACACGCTCGGCCTGTGCGTACGAGTGGGTCTTCGCCAGCGCCCGCGCGAACTCGGGTGCCACGGAGTCGAATCCGGAGCGCTTGAGGATCTCCTGCGGGACTGCCCGGTCGAGCCTCTGTTCCTCGACGGTCGCGGTGGGGGCCGCCTGAGCCGTCGCGGTCGGCGGGGCCGCGAGTCCGGCGAGCAGGGCAAGACCGAGGGCGCCGATGCGAACACGTAGGGAATGCAAGGGAGTTCAGGTCCTTCCGTCGCAGTGGGGTGCGCTGGTGCGGGACAGCCGCAGTATCGCGTGACGGAAGTGACGTGTGCCATGGGGCGGGAGTCAGGAGGAGGGGATTCGCGCCGCCGCCTCCCGCAGCACCGCGACGAACGCCTCGGCGGCCTGCGGTCTGGACCGCCCCCGTGCGGTGGCCGCGCACACCGCCCGCGCCGGCGCGCCCTCGTCGAGTACCGGAAGCAGTACGACGTCAGACCGTACGGACTCGGCGGCGAGCGCCGGGACCAGGGTGACCCCGAGGGCGGCGACGTACCCCAGCTTGGCGGTCCACTCGGCCACGACATGCGCGACGCGCGGGCGGAAGCCCTGGCGCAGGGCCGCGTCGAGGAGGGTGCCCTCGGGGCGGGAGCTGCCGGAGAGCCGGTCGGCGTCGGCGAGCCGGCCGAGCCGCACCGGAACGGTTCGTACGAGATCCAGGCCGGCCGTTCGATCGCCGGCCGCTCGACTGCCGACTGCCGACTGCCGACTGCCGACTGCCGACTGCCGACCGCCGACCGCCGGGTGACGGCGACGGTTGACGTCTGACTCGGGACGTGTTCCTCCCTGGCGCACCGCCGGTCCGTCACCTGACCTCCGGGCCGGGGCTCGTCGCTTCCCGGCCCCGTACGACAGACTCGCGGGCCGGAACACGTCGGTTCGGGGCTGGCTAGCGCACCGAGAAGCCGTAGACCGTCTCCGACCGGTACACCCCGCCCGGCCGCAGCTCCGTGCTCGGGAACTCCGGCCGGTTCGGGGAGTCCGGGAAGTGCTGCGTCTCCAGCGCGATGCCCTCGCCCGGGATGAACGGGTCGCCGAGGTGGTCCGCGGTGTACAGCTGGAGCCCGGGCTCGGTGGTGGCCACGGTCAGGACCCGCCCGGAGGCCGGGTCGTGCATCTCGGCGACCTCCTTCGCGGCTCCGGTCACACCCTTGTCGAGCACGAAGTTGTGGTCGTACCCCGAGCCGACCTTCCGGGGCGCCCGGAAGTCGAAGCGGGTGCCCTCCACGTCCTCCGGCGCGCCGACCGGGATCAGGTTCAGGTCCACCGTGTTGACCCGCGAGGCGGCGATCCGCAGTTCGTGCCCGCCCGCGTTCCCCGAACCGGCCAGGTTCCAGTACGAGTGGTTCGTCAGGTTCACCACCGTCGGCGCGTCCGTGACCGCCTCGTACGCGATCCGCAGGGCACCGTCCGCGGCGAGGGTGTAGGTGGCCGAGACCTCCAGTCGGCCCGGGAAACCCTCCTCGCCGTGCGGGCTCACCCGGGACAGCCGTACACCGTGCTCCACCGGCTCCACGTCCCATATGTGCTTGTCGAAGCCTCGCGCCCCACCATGCAGCGAATTCGGGCCGTTGTTCGGTTCGAGCGCATAGGTCCGGCCGTCGAGCCGGAAGCGGGCGCCCGCGATGCGGTTGGCGTACCGGCCGACCAGCGCGCCGAGGTACGGCTCCGGATGGGTCAGATAGCCGTCCAGATCAGGAAAGCCCAGCACCACCTCCGCCGGACGCCCGTCCCGGTCCGGGACCTCGGCCGACTGTACGATCCCGCCGTACGACAGGACACGCACCCGCACTCCGCCGCGCTCCAGCGTCCAGCGGTGGACGGGCGTGCCGTCGGGAAGTGTGCCGAAAAGTTCGCTCATGTGGGAAACCCTAGGTCACAGGGTCCTTTGCCGTGATCGTGCGGTAGGCGATCTCGGCGAGTCGCGCCTGACCGATCGTGCTCGGGTGGAACCAGTCCCAGTGGCTCAACTGGTCGGTGCCGAAGTGGTAGTCGAAGACCGCGTTGCCGTCGAAGCGGCACCGCCGGTCCTTCGCGCACACCTCCTTCAGTACCTGGTTGTAGGCCTTCACACGGGCCTGCACCGTGTTCCGCCGCTTGGTCGCCTGCGCGTCCAGCGCATCCGCGTCGCCCAGCATCGACGGGCAGATGCCCAGTTTCCACACCTGCTTGCCGAGCTGACTGGTACGGCCCTGCGACCACAGCCGCAGCAGGTTCGGCACGCTGGACACGTACACCTGCGCCTTCGGCAGTGACTCGCGCAGGGTGTCCATGGCCTCCTGGAACTGCTTGCGGAAGTCGGCGACCGAGGTCATCGCGGAGGCGGAGGAGCGGCAGGCGTCATTGGCACCGGCCATCACCGTCACCAGCTCCGGCTTCTTCTGCACCGCCTGCTCGACCTGGCCGGCCAGATCGGACATCCGGGCCCCGGTCACTGCGTAGTTCCAACTGTGCTGCGCGGCCCCGTCCGCCCCGAGCAGCCGCACCGCGAGGCTGTCGACACTGGCGTCGCCACCCGTCGCCCACGACACCTCGGGGCAGTCGGTCAGCACGGTGCAAGCGTCGAAACCGCGGGTGATGGAGTCGCCGACCGCGGCGACAGAAGCGGGGGCGCGGTTCCAGACCGGAGTGGGCTTGGGGGACGGCTGCGCCTTGACGGCGGTGCCCTCGGGGGCGGCCTCGTTGCCACCGGAGGCGTCGCACCCGGCGAGCCCCAGAACGGCCGCCGTCGCGATCGCGACGACGGCCCGCGAGCGGTGGCTTCGCTTCCGCATCCCCTGATCCCCTCGTTCGTCGTCATCTCGGCGTAGCTGCACAGCGGCGAAGCACACGGATGGTCCGTCCGTGCGCGCAGTCGTTCGGCAGCGCTTCGAACACGCTGGGTCAGCCCCGCGTCCCCTTGGGTGAAACCTCGGAGTTTACGGGCGTCGGGACCGACGGTACGTCACACTCCTTGCGCCGCCGCACGGTAGCCTCGCCCCGTGGCCGCTCTTGCCACACCCCTTCCGTAAAGTTACAAGATGTCGCGGTCTGCCCGGAGGTTCAGGTGACGACACGTGGAGTCCTGTACGTGCACTCCGCGCCACGCGCACTGTGCCCGCATGTCGAGTGGGCAGTCGCAGGCGTGCTGGGAACGCGCGTCAACCTCGACTGGATCCGGCAGCCCGCCGCCCCCGGCACCTGGAGATCGGAGTTCTCCTGGCAGGGCGAGGCCGGCACCGCCTCCAAGCTCGCCTCCGCGCTGCGCGGCTGGCATCTGCTGCGCTTCGAGGTCACCGCGGAACCGTGCCCGACCGCCGAGGGCGAGCGCTACAGCTGCACCCCCGACCTCGGCATCTTCCACGCGGTCACCGGCATCCACGGCGACATCCTGATCCCCGAGGACCGACTGCGCGCCGCCCTGGTGCGCTCCCAGCGCGGCGAGACGGACCTGGAGACCGAACTGGCCAAACTACTGGGCAAGCCGTGGGACGACGAACTGGAACCGTTCCGGTACGCGGGTGAGGGAGCTCCGGTGCGCTGGTTGCACCAGGTGGTCTGAAACGCGCGCGACAAGCCCCCACCGGCCCGCAGCAAACGACGAACGGCGTGTGGCCCGAACTCCACCAAGGAGTTGGGGCCACACGCCGTTCAGAGCCGTCAGACCGTCCGGAACGCGAGCACCACGTTGTGCCCACCGAACCCGAAGGAGTCATTGAGGGCAGCGATGCGGCCCTCGACCGGCAGCTTCCGGGCCTCGCCGCGCACGATGTCCGCGTTGGCCTCGGCCTCCGGGTCGAGGTTCTCGACGTTGATCGTCGGCGGAGCCACCCGGTGGTACAGCGCGAGCACCGTCGCCACCGACTCCACGCCGCCCGCGCCACCGAGGAGGTGACCGGTCATCGACTTGGTCGCGGAAACCGCCATGTGGTCCGCGTCGTCACCGAAGACCTTGCGCAGCGCCTTCAGCTCGGCCACGTCACCGGCCGGCGTGGAGGTGGCGTGCGCGTTCACGTGCACGACCTCGGCCGGGTTCAGGTCGGTGTTGTCGAGCAGGTTCTGCAGGGCGTGCGAGATGCCGCGGCCCTCCGGCTCCGGCTGCACGATGTCGTGGCCGTCGGCGGAGATGCCCTGGCCGACCGCCTCCGCGTAGACGCGGGCACCGCGCTTGGCGGCGTGCTCGGCCGACTCCAGGACCAGGACGCCCGCGCCCTCGCCGAGGACGAAACCGTCGCGGTCGACGTCGTAGGGACGCGATGCACCCTGCGGGTCGTCGTTGTTCTTGGACATCGCCATCATGTTGCCGAACGCGGCGATCGGCAGCGGGTGGATCGCCGCCTCCGTACCGCCGGCGACGACGACGTCGGCACGGCCGGTGCGGATCATCTCGATGGCGTAGCCGATGGCCTCGGCGCCCGACGCGCAGGCGGAGACCGGGGTGTGCACACCGGCGCGGGCACCGACGAGCAGGCCCACGTTGGCGGACGGGCCGTTCGGCATCAGCATCGGCACGGTGTGCGGGGAGACACGGCGTACGCCCTTCTCCTTGAGCACGTCGTACTGGTCGAGGAGGGTCGTGACACCGCCGATGCCGGAGGCGATGACGGCACCCAGACGGTCGGGGTCGACGCTTCTGTCCTCGCCCGCCTTGTCGGTGAAACCGGCGTCCGCCCAGGCCTCCTTGGCCGCGATCAGCGCGAACTGCGCCGAACGGTCCAGACGGCGGGCCTGGGGCCGCGGGATCACCTCGGACGGTTCCACGGCGATCTGTGCGGCGATACGGACCGCCTGTTCGGCGGCCCACTCCTGCTCCAGGGGACCGACCCCGGACTTGCCGGCGATCAGCCCCTCCCAGGTAGAGGCCACGTCGCCACCCAGCGGTGTGGTTGCGCCGATACCGGTGACGACCACGGTGCGATTGGTCGAGCTCACGGGAATTCTTTCTCCAACGGATACGAGGATTCAGCGGCGCCACCGCCGGGTGGCGGGGCGACGGCCCGATTGCCGGGCCGGGGCCCGGCGTTGGGCAGTCAGCCCAGGTGATCGGACGATCAGGCCTGGTGCTTGAGGATGTAGTCGGCGGCGTCACCGACCGTCTTGAGGTTCTTGACGTCGTCGTCCGGGATCTTCACGTCGAAGCGCTCCTCGGCGGCGACGACGACCTCGACCATCGACAGCGAGTCGACATCCAGGTCGTCGGTGAAGGACTTGTCCAGCTGGACGTCCTCGGTGGGGATCCCGGCGATCTCGTTCACGATCTCGGCGAGACCGGCGACGATCTCTTCCTGAGTGGCGGCCATGTCAGGCGCTCCTTCGTTGATATTCCAGAGGGTGTGGCGCCCGCCGCGTCAGCGGCAGGTGTCTGCAGTTCCCGCACCGGACCGCAAGATCCGGCACGGAGTGCCTAGGGGAGGGTAACGACCGTCGCGGCGAAGACGAGACCCGCCCCGAAGCCGATGACGAGCGCGGTGTCGCCGCTCTTCGCCTCGCCGGTCGCCAGAAGCCGCTCCATCGCGAGCGGAATCGAGGCGGCCGAGGTGTTGCCGGTGGTGCGCACATCGCGGGCGACCGTGACGTGCTCCGGCAGCTTGAGAGTCTTCACCATCGAGTCGATGATCCGCACGTTCGCCTGGTGCGGGATGAAGACGTCCAGGTCGTTCGCGGTGATCCCGGCCGCGTCCAGCGCCTGCTGGGCGACCTTCGCCATCTCGAACACGGCCCAGCGGAACACCGCCTGGCCCTCCTGCGTGATCGCGGGGAACTTGACGTTGCCCTCGCTGTCGAGCGGGAGCGTGGAGAGGTCGCCGGTGGGGGTCCCCCCGCTCGAGCGAAGTCGAGAGTGGGGGAGGAACTCGTTCCACGGGACCGTTTGCTTGATGGTCTCGGACTTGTCGCCCTCCGAGCCCCATACGGTCGGGCCGATGTGCGGCTCGTCGGAGGGGCCCACGACGACCGCGCCCGCGCCGTCGCCGAACAGGAAGGCGGTGGCCCGGTCCTCAAGGTCCGTCAGGTCGGAGAGCCGCTCCACGCCGATGACGAGGACGTACTCCGCAGACCCCTCGACGATCATGCCCTTGGCGAGCGTGAGTCCGTAGCCGAAGCCCGCGCAGCCGGCCGAGATGTCGAAGGCGGCGGCCTTGTTCGTACCGAGCTTGTCGGCGATCTCGGTGGCGATGGCCGGGGTCTGGCTGAAGTGCGAGACCGTGGAGACGACGACCGCGCCGATCTGCTCGGCGGTGATCCCGGCGTCGGCGATCGCCTTGCCGGACGCCTCGATCGACATCGCAGCGACGGTCTCCTCGTCGTTCGCCCAGTGCCGGGTTTCGATGCCGGAGCGGGAGCGGATCCACTCGTCGGAGGAGTCGATCTTCTCCAGGATCACCTCGTTCGGCACCACACGGACCGGGCGGTAGCCGCCGACGCCGAGGATGCGCGCGAACGGAGCGCCCTTCCTTGCCTTGATCTTCGACATGCTCTCGGGCTCCTTCTCAGGCGCTGTGCTCGGCGATGAGCTCGCGAGCGGCGTCGAGGTCGTCGGGGGTCTTCAGGGCCAAGGTCTTGACGCCCGGCAGCGCACGCTTGGCGATGCCGGTGAGGGTGCCGCCGGGGCACACCTCGATCAGCGCGGTCGCGCCCAGCTTCTCGAAGGTCTCCATGCACAGGTCCCAGCGGACCGGGTTGGCGACCTGGCCGACCAGCCGCTGCAGCACCTCGGCGCCGGTCTCGACGACCTGCCCGTCCTTGTTGGAGACGTACGTGACCTGCGGCTCGGCCGGCGTCAGCGACTCGGCGGCCCGCGCCAGGGTGTCGACCGCGGGGGCCATGTGGTGCGTGTGGAACGCACCGGCCACCTTCAGCGCGACGACACGACGCACGCCCTCGGGCTTGTCCGCCTCCAGGGCGGCGAGTTGCTCCAGGGTGCCTGCGGCGACGATCTGCCCGGCGCCGTTCACGTTCGCCGGGGTCAGGCCCAGCCTCTCCAGGTGCGGGATCGTCGTGTCGGGGTCGCCGCCGAGGAGCGCCGACATGCCCGTGGGCGTGATGGCGGCGGCGTCGGCCATGGCCAGGCCCCGCTTGCGTACGAGCGTCAGCGCGGCCGTGTCGTCGAGTACGCCCGCGAAGGCCGCCGCGGTGATCTCACCGACGCTGTGGCCCGCGACCGCGCCGGGGACGCCCGCCGCGTCAGCGGCAAGTGTGTCAGTACCCAGTGCCGCGGCGGACAGCAGACCGGCGGCGACCAGGAGCGGCTGGGCGACGGCGGTGTCCCGGATGGCGTCGGCGTCGGCCTGCGTTCCGTAGTGGGCGAGGTCGAGCCCGATGGTGTCCGACCATGCGGCGATGCGGTCGGCGGCGCCGGGGAGGTCGAGCCAGGGAGTCAGGAAGCCGGGCGCCTGGGCGCCCTGGCCGGGAGCGACGAGTACGAGCACTCTCACACTCTCTCTTGGGGACGGCCGGGGCCGCCCGTGGGGACAAGGACGAAGAACCGCAGGGGGTTTTGTGGGCCCCCGACAAAAGACTAGATCTGGGGATCTCCCTCGGCCAGACGCCCCAGGATCAGTGCGATCCGCAGCGTGAACGCGGAGCGTACATCAGAGGGCGACCATCCGGTGACGTCAGTCACACGTCGGAGCCGGTAGCGCACGGTGTTCGGGTGAACGAAGAGCATCCGGGCCGCGCCTTCGAGACTGGAGGCCTGCTCCAGATACACGCTGAGGGTCTCCAGGAGCGCGGAGCCCGCCTCCTCCAGCGGTCTGTAGATCTCCTCCACCAGCTGCTCGCGGGCGCTCGGGTCACCGGCGATCGCGCGCTCCGGGAGCAGATCGTCCGCCAGCACCGGCCGCGGCGCGTCCTGCCAGGCAGAACACGCCTTGAGGCCCGCGGCGGCGGCCTGCGCGGACCGGGTCCCGGCGAGCAGATCGGGCACGATCGGCCCGGCGACGACGGGACCCGCGGCAAACGGCCCGATCAGCGACTTGGCGACGGCGAGCGGGTTGTCGCTGCCGCCGGCGATCACGACCAGCCGGTCCCCGAGTACACCCGTGAGGACCTGGAGCTTGGCATGCCGGGCGGCCCGCCGGATCGCCTCGACCGTCAACTCGCTGTCACCGTCGGGCGCGGTACCCAGCACCACACACACATGTTCCGGCGAGTTCCAGCCGAGCGCGGCGGCCCGGCTGACCGCGCCCTCGTCCGCCTCCCCGCTGAGCACGGCGTTGACGACGAGCGACTCCAGACGGGCGTCCCAGGCGCCGCGGGCCTCGGCGGCCTGGGCGTAGACCTGGGCGGTGGCGAAGGCGATCTCACGCGCGTACACGAGGAGCGCCTCGCGCAGCACGGACTCGTCACCGGGAGCGGCCACCTCGTCGATGGCGGACTCCATGACCTCGATGGTGGTCCGCACCATCTCGACGGTCTGCCGCAGGGTGATGGCCCTGGTCAGCTCGCGCGGGGCGGTCCCGAACACATCGGTGGAGATGGCCTGCGGGGCGTCCGGGTGCCGGAACCACTCCGTGAACGCGGCGATACCCGCCTGGGCAACCAGCCCGATCCATGAACGGTTCTCCGGGGGCATCGCCCGGTACCACGGCAGGGTCTCGTCCATACGCGCGATGGCTTGCGCGGCGAGGCTCCCGGACGACTTCTCCAGTCGCTTCAGGGTCGCGGCATGCGGATGGACGGAGTGTGCTGCGGGCTCGGTGTGGCTGACTTCGGGTTCGGGCACGGGGACAAGACTGCCTTATCGGGACGGGACCGCGCGGCGCGGGTCCCTGGGGGCGGGAAGCGCGGGGCTACGGTGGGGACTGTGATGGACGTACGGCGCGCTGACGAGCGCTACCGCGGAGGGGACCCGTCCGCCGGAATCGAGTCCCTGCACGCCTTCAGCTTCGGCCCGCACTACGACCCGGACAACCTCCGCTTCGGTGCGGTCCTCGCGTGCAACGAGGAGCGGCTCGCCCCCGGTGCCGGCTTCGACGAGCACCCGCACAGTCACACGGAGATCGTCACCTGGGTCGTGGAGGGTGAGCTCACCCACCGCGACTCCACGGGCCGCACCTCGGTGATCCGCCCCGGCGACGTCCAGCGCCTGAGCGCGGCGGGCGGCGTCCGGCACGTGGAACGCAACGACGCCGAGGTCCCGCTGGTCTTCGTCCAGATGTGGCTGGCCCCCCGGGACCCGGGCGGGGATCCCGCCTACGAGGTGGTCCACGGCATCGCGGACTCCACCCCGTACGCGGTCCCGGAGGCGGGCGCGATACTCCACGTACGTCGCCTGGCGCCGGGGGAGCGCACGGCGGTACCGGATGCGGAGTACGCGTACGTGCATGTCGTACGCGGCGAAGTACGGCTGGAGGGGGAGGAGTTGGGGCCGGGGGACGCGGTGCGGATCACGGGGGCGAAGGACGTGGAGGCGGTGGCCCGGACTCCGGCGGAGCTTCTGGTCTGGGAGATGACTCCTTAGCTGCGGACCCCACCCCCGGGCACCCCGACGCCGGGTGCCTGGAACCACCCTCAGCCCCGCAACTCCCCCAGCACCGCATCCGTGAACGCAGGCCACACCTCGACCGCCCAAGGCCCGAACGCCCGGTCCGTCAGCGCGGCGCACGCCACCCCCGCGTCCGGGTCGACCCACAGGAACGTCCCCGACTGCCCGAAGTGCCCGAACGTCCGCGGCGACGACGAACTCCCCGTCCAGTGAGGCGACTTGGAGTCGCGGATCTCGAAGCCGAGCCCCCAGTCGTTGGGGTTCTGGTGGCCGTACCCGGGCAGCACGCCCTTCGTCCCGGGAAACTGCACCGTCATCGCCTCGGCCACCGTCCGCGGATCCAGCAGCCGCGGCGCCTGCACCTCCGCAGCGAACCGCACGAGATCCGCGACCGTCGAGACGCCGTCCTTGGCCGGAGAGCCGTCGAGCGTGGTCGACGCCATACCGAGCGGCTCCAGGACCGCCTGCCGCACGTACTCCGCGAACGGGATGTCCGTCGCCTTCGCCACATGGTCGCCAAGGACCTCGAACCCGGCGTTGGAGTACAGCCGCCGCTCCCCGGGCGCAGACATCACCCGGTGCTCGTCGAACGCCAGCCCGGAGGTGTGCGCGAGCAGATGACGGACCGTCGAGCCGGCCGGCCCGGCGGGCTCGTCCAGCTCGATCGCCCCCTCCTCGTACGCGACGAGCACCGCGTACGCGGCCAGCGGCTTGGTGACCGAGGCCAGCGGGAAACGGTGGTCGACCGGCCCGTGCGTCCCGAGTACACCCCCGTCCGCGCGCACGACGGCCGCCGCGGCGGTGGGGACGGGCCAGTTCTCGATCAGCGCCAGGCTCTGCAACGACATGCTTACGAGCCTATAAGCGGCTCAGAGCTGGAGCCGCATCGAGGGGTCCGCCTTGCGCGCGAAGCCCAGCGACGCGTACAGCGGCTCGGCCTCCGCGGACGCGTGCAGATCGACCTGGCGGGCGCCCTGCTCCCGGAACCAGTCCAGCAGGGTCTCCATACAGGCGCGGGCGTACCCGCGGCGACGTGCGTCGGGATCGGTGGCGACGCTGAAGACGTACCCCACGCGCCCCTGTGGATTGCCCGCCCGTCCGATCCGGTACTCGAGCGTCCCGGCCACCAGCGCCGCCAGCGCCCCCGGCCGCTCCGGATGATCGACGACGAACGCGGCGAAGCCGCCGTCCGGATCGGCGAGCCGACGGCGCACGGTCGGCAGGGACTCCGCATGCCACTCGGTGGAGGAGTCGGCCGTGGAGAGCGAGTCGATCATCACCTGGCGCAGTCGCAGCAGTTCTTCGGCGTCCTCGGGCATGGCCCGGCGTACGAGACTCATGCGTGGCACGCTAGTCACGCGCGCCCGGTCAGGTCTCGGCATTTTCCCCTGATTCCGCTTGCTTGGAGTGCACTCCAAGGATTTAGCGTTGAGCCCATGACGGTGATGGAGACCTTGGCCGAGGCGGCCGAAAACGGGACCGACGTCTGCTCCGTACCGCCCGAGCGGCACCCCCGCCCCGACGGAGAGGACAGCTACACCATCAGCGAGGTCGTCGCCTTCACCGGCCTGACGGCGCACACCCTGCGCTGGTACGAGCGGATCGGGCTGATGCCCCACGTCGACCGCTCCCACACCGGCCAGCGCCGATACTGCAACGCCGACCTCGACTGGCTCGACCTCGTGGGCAAGCTCCGGCTCACCGGCATGCCCGTCGCCGACATGGTGCGCTACGCCGAACTGGTGCGCGCCGGCGACCACACCTACACCGAGCGTTACGAACTCCTGGAGGCAACCCGCCGGGACGTGCTCGCCCGGATCGCGGAGCTCCAGGACACGCTCGCGGTGCTCAACCGTAAGATCGACTTCTATGCGGACGCCGGGCGCGCCCTGGCGTCGGAGAGGCCCCGATGACCGACAGCAGGATCGCGACCGTGCAGCTCGGCGACAACGGCCCCGAGGTGGGCGTACAGGGCCTGGGTTGCATGGGCATGAGCTTTGCGTACGGCCCCGCGGACGCCGGGGAGTCGCGCGCCACTCTGGAGCGGGCGCTGGAGCTGGGTGTCACGCTCTACGACACGGCGGACATGTACGGAGTGGGGGAGAACGAGAAGTTCCTGTCGCCGTTCTTCAAGGCACACCGGGGCGAGGTGGTCATCGCCACGAAGTTCGCGATCTCGATCTCCCCGGACGACCCGACGAAGCGGACCATCCGCAATGACCCGCCGTACATCCGCCAGTGCGTCGAGGCGAGCCTGAAGCGCCTGGACGTCGATGTGATCGACCTCTACTACATGCACCGCCGCGATGTGAACGTGCCGATCGAGGAGACGGTCGGCACCATGGCGGAGCTGGTGCGCCAGGGCAAGGTCAAGCACCTGGGCCTGAGCGAGGTCACCGCCGGCGAACTGCGTGCCGCCCAGGCCGTGCACCCGATCGCCGCCGTGCAGTCGGAGTGGTCGCTGTTCAGCCGGGACATCGAGGCGAACGTGGTACCGGCCGCCAAGGAACTGGGCGTGGCCCTGGTGCCGTACTCGCCGCTCGGCCGCGGCTTCCTCACAGGCTCCTTCTCCAACGCCGAAACGGACCTCACGGACCAGGACTTCCGCCGTACGATGCCGCGCTTCACGGGCGAGAACGCGGCCGCCAACGTGGCGCTCCTGGAGCCGATCAAGTCCGTCGCCGAGGCCCACGGCGTCTCACCGGCGCAGATCGCCCTGGCCTGGGTGCAGCAGCAGGCCAGGGTGCACGGCCTCCCGGTGGTCTCGATCCCGGGCACGACCAAGCGCTCGCGCGTGGAGGAGAACGTGGCGGCGACGCGGATCGTGCTGACGGCGGACGAACTGGCGTTGCTGGAGCCGATCGCCTCGAAGGTGGCGGGCGACCGCTACCCGGACATGCGGTTCGCTTCGGCGAGCCGCGAGTAACCCTTGGAGCGCCGGGAGTTACTCCTACAGCTCCGCCAGCAACTCCGCCTTCTTCGTGGAGAACTCCTCGTCCGTGACGAGCCCCGCCTCGTGCAGTTCGCCGAGGTGGCGGATGCGTTCGGCGATGTCCGCCGGGTCCCTGCGGTCGGCGGGCACCGGCGCCGGTGCGGGCCCCGCGGCCCGCACCGCGGCCAGGACCGAGGCCGCGAACGGCAGGGACTCGTGGACCGGGCCGTAACCGAGCCCGAAGACCACGGCCGCCGGATCCTGATCCGGCTGAGCCGGCTGCGCGCCGACCGTATCCCGTCGCACCAGCCGTAGATGACCCTCGAAGACCTCGGGGGAGCGCCACTCCACACCGCTGAGGCCGGTGACCGGGAAACTCTGGTCGCCGGCCTTCCACTTGGCGGAGGACGCGCCCGTCCAGAACCACCGGAAGGACACCGCCTTGCCGTCGAAGGACGCCTTCGCGTCGTACGCCTTGAAGTGCAGCGGCGCCTCGGGCGGTGCGACCAGGAACTGCTCGGCCGGGGTGTCGTCCCCGGTGAGCAGGGCGCGCAGCTCGTCCGCGTAGTACTCGGCGAGGGTCTCGCGGTCGGCCGGCAGCACCAGCCGGTAGGGATCGGACGTCTCCTTCAGCTGCCCGGCCGCCGCCTCCATCAGCGGATCGGCTCCGGGCCTCGGCGCTATGTGCAGGACAACGGTCCCGCGCTTCCCCTGAGTCAGCGTCACCCCCGCGATCGCCTCCAGGGGGATACGACGTTCGCCGAGCGCCTGGAGCAGCTTCGGTGTACGAATCCCCCGTTCGAAGCGGATGAGCACGGAGTCGGACTCGAACTCCCAGGCGGCATGAAATCCGGCCAGTACGTCACCCATGCGGCTCATCGTATGCGGCACGCGCTCCTCCGTCGCCTCCCTCGGCAGACCGCAATTCCTGGTTCTCTACGCGCGTCCGGCAGTCACCGTGCCGGACAAACCCACCCGGCAGGCGTCATCCTGGCGGGCGCAGTGCACCGCGCGGTACGCGCCAATGCCGATCTCGGCGAAGTTGCGCAGGCTCTCGGTGCCCGGTTCGAAGTACCCGGCGTGGCCCTTCGCGCCCTGCGCCGACAGCACCCGCGCCCCGAAGCCCTGGGAGACCGGGTCGGCGCCGTGGCCGAGGCCTCCGAGCTCAACGTGCGGGACGTCCTGGATCCAGTCGTCGGAGTCCCGCATGGCCCACACCCGGGCCGTGGTGTGCAGTCCTGCGGCCGTCCCGGTCCGCATGCCGGGGCTGCCCGCCACGGCTATGTCGGACACCCGCGAGGGCAGCGCGTGGGCGGCGACCCCGCACAGCACCGAGCCGTAGCTGTGGCAGTACAGCTGGACGGGCGCGCGGCCGGGCAGGGCGCGCAGGAGGGCGTTCAGCCGGACGGCACCCTCCTCGGCGCGCATCGCCGTCGCCGCCTCCATGCCGAGCCCGTCGGGCGAGGTGTAGTCGGCCCAGGCGATCACGGCCGTACGGGTCAGGGGGGCCGCCGCGCGTTCGGCCGAGTACAGCGACGTGGCCATGCCGACCGGTGCCGAGTACGGGCGGAAGGTGCGCTGGAAGGTGAGCACGTCGGTGTCGACGCCGGGGACGACGATGGAGATCCGCTGGGCCGTGTCCAGGTTCCCGAAGACCTCGGCCACACGGCCCGAACCCTCCGGGTCGAAGGCGAGGATCTGCCGGTCGTTCCCGGTCAGCGCCTCGAAGCGGTGCATGAGGCGGCCCGCCTCCTGCTGGCCGACGGCCGACAGCCGGTCGTCGTGCATCCGGGCGCGCTCGACCTTGCGCTGGTGTTTGAGGGCGATGCGGTTGGCCGTGTAACGCAGTTGTACGGGTGCCCCGTTCATGTTGCCGACCGCGAGCGGGTAGCGGTGGGCGAGCCGCGAGCGCTGGTGGGCGTTGAGCGAGGCGAAGAAGTGCGTGAGCCGCGCGGGGGACTCATCGAGGTCCGGCAGCTTGCGCCCGGCGATCGTGCCGTGCTCCCACGCGGAGCGCGACGCCTGGAGGGGCGTGGCGCCACGGTGGCTGCGCACCGCGGTCCAGCCGGTCGTCGCGAGCATCACGAAGACGACGGCCAGCGCGAGCAGTGCGCGCCAGACGTTGAGTTGCGGGGAGGTGTCGAAGGAAGTCACTGGAAGGACACACTAGGAGAACGAGAGAGTCTCGCGTTAACCGAGTGACGCGTCTCACGTTTCCCGTGCCCCAATTGCGGCAAAACGGACGTCTATTGGGCGTGATCGTCACGCTGAGTGGATGAGGTGCATATCACTCGGTACTCCGTGTGGCCGATTCTTCACTCCGCGGGGAGTGCTGGCCTTTATGTGCACCGGGAATTCACTTGACTCGTACGGGATTGATACGGGCTGATTCCGCGGAATCACGCCGTACGCCACTTCTCCGCCAACGCGGGGCGTACGGCGTCGAGGTAAGAGACGGTCAGTTCATGGATCGCCGTCACGCTGATGTCTCCCTCGCCCGCACACCACAGTCGTTCCGTGACGCGCATCACTCCGCCGAACACGGCCACCGCGACGCGCGGCCGCGGGTCCGAGTCCACGTCGAGCCCCTCGCGTTCGGCGATCACGCGGGCGATCTCCTCCTCCAGCTCCGCCGAGCGGCGCAGATGGGTGGCGAACAGGGTCGGTGTCGACTCGATCAACCGGTAGGTACGGAGGTGGAGTTCGACCGGGATGATCTGCTCGACGGCCTCGCCGATACCGTCCCAGCCCTCCAGGACCGCCTGGCGCAGGGCCTCCAGTGGCGCCTCGTGGGGCGGTCGCGCCCGCAGCGCGTCGACGAAGTGGGACGCGGCGAGGGAGTGGGCGAAGAAGACGGCCTCCTCCTTGCCGGCGAAGTACCGGAAGAAGGTGCGCTGCGAGACGTCCACGGCCTCGGCGATCTCGTCGACGGTCGTCCGCTCGTATCCCTGGGTGAGGAACAGTTCCAGGGCGGCACGCAGCAGTGCGTCGCGGGTGCGCTGCTTCTTGCGCTCACGCAGCCCCGGGTGCGAAGCCGTCTCCATGTGTCCTCATTTCGTTCATCTGGCCGGTTCAGGCTGTCGGCCAGTGTCGTGACAGTTACCGACTTGTGAATTGGTTTGTCAATTGTCAGCGGCTGTCACTAGCCTCGAGCGCATGACTAGTCAGACCACCGTCGACGCGACGGAACCGGGGGACAGGACGTCCAGTACGTCGACGGCCCCGCCGGGTCGGGCGGCGGCTTCTTCGGGGCTGCGCGGGCATCCGTGGCTCACCCTCATAACCGTCGCCGTCGGGGTCATGATGGTGGCCCTCGACGGCACCATCGTGGCCATCGCCAACCCGGCCATCCAGAAGGACCTGGGCGCCACCTTCGCCCAGGTCCAGTGGATCACCAACGGCTACTTCCTCGCCCTGGCGGTCTCCCTGATCACCGCGGGCAAGCTGGGGGACCGCTTCGGCCACCGGCAGACCTTCCTGATCGGCGTGGTCGGCTTCGCGACCGCCTCGGGTGCCATCGGCCTGTCCGACAGCATCGCGCTCGTCGTCACCTTCCGCGTCTTCCAGGGCCTGTTCGGCGCGCTGCTGATGCCGGCCGCGCTCGGCCTGCTGCGGGCCAGCTTCCCGGCCGAGAAGCTCAATATGGCGATCGGCATCTGGGGCATGGTCATCGGCGCCTCCACCGCGGGCGGACCGATCCTCGGCGGCGTCCTGGTCGAGCACGTCAACTGGCAGTCGGTCTTCTTCATCAACGTGCCGGTCGGCGCGCTCGCGCTCGTCCTCGGCCTGCTGATCCTCACCGACCACCGCGCCAAGAACGCGCCGCGCTCCTTCGACCTGCTGGGCATCGCCCTGCTGTCGGGCGCCATGTTCTGTCTGGTCTGGGCCCTGATCAAGGCTCCGACCTGGGGCTGGGGCGACGGAAGGACCTGGCTGTTCATCGGTGCGTCCGTACTGGGCTTCGCTCTCTTCTCCTTCTGGGAGACCAAGGTGAGGGAGCCGCTGATCCCGCTGACGCTGTTCCGCTCGGTCCCGCTGTCGGCGGGCGTCGTCCTGATGGTCCTGATGGCCATCGCCTTCATGGGCGGCCTGTTCTTCGTCACGTTCTACTTGCAGAACGTGCACGGCATGAGCCCGATCGACGCGGGCCTGCACCTGCTGCCGCTCACCGGCATGATGATCGTCGGCTCGCCGCTCGCGGGCGCGATGATCACCAAGCTGGGCCCGCGCATTCCGCTGGCGGGCGGCATGGCGGCCACCGCCATCGCCATGTACGGCATGTCCACGCTGAAGGCGGACA
The DNA here is from genome assembly GCF_040298185.1 of Streptomyces sp. NPDC001634. Taxonomy (NCBI): domain Bacteria; kingdom Bacillati; phylum Actinomycetota; class Actinomycetes; order Kitasatosporales; family Streptomycetaceae; genus Streptomyces; species Streptomyces sp. NPDC001634. Next base: position 39,705 of record NZ_JBEOZU010000026.1, read on the forward strand.
CGGGCAGCGGCATCATGTCGCTCTGGTTCGCACTGCTGGGCCTCGGCCTCGCGCCGGTCATGGTCGGCGCCACGGAGGTCATCGTCGGCAACGCGCCCATGGAGCTCTCCGGTGTCGCCGGCGGTCTCCAGCAGGCTGCGATGCAGATCGGCGGCAGCCTCGGTACGGCCGTGCTCGGCGCCGTGATGGCCTCCAAGGTCGACAGCGCCCTCCCGTCCAACTGGAAGGACGCGGGACTCCCGCCGCTCACGCCGACGCAGCTGGACCAGGCCTCCGAGGCGGTCCAGGTGGGTGTGGCGCCGACGTCGAAGGGAACCCCGGAGGCGATCACCGCGAAGATCACGGGTGTCGCGCACGACACGTTCATCGCCGGCATGAGCCTGGCGTCCCTCGTCGCGGCCGGTGTCGCGGTGGTCGCGGTGCTGGTCGCGCTGCTCACCAAGCGGGGCGAGAACGCGGAGGCGGGCGCGGGGGCCGCGCACATCTGACGCGGCTGCGGGACGAGTTCGCCTATCAGGGTGAAGGCGCTCAAGATCCCTCCCACCCGGCAGGCGCCGCACGTCACAGTGGGTCACGTCCTCCGTACGACATGGTCGTGGGACACGGAGGACGGCCGGCCTGCAGCGCGCTGCCGGAGGGGGGCAGCGCGCAAGCAGGTATCTGAGTACTCCCAACGGGCCTGCGCCGAAAAACGCGTAAGGGCGGCGGGCCATCAGCCCGCCGCCCTTACGCGTTCTTCAACCGCTCAAGCCGAGCAGCCTCACGCGTCGCCGCCCGCCGCACCCGGGTCGGCCGCCGTCACATCGAGCAGCTGGTAGCGGTCGATCGCCTGCTTCAGCACCGACCGGTCGATCCGGCCCGCCCTGACCAGCTCCGCGAGCACCGCGACCACGATCGACTGTGCGTCGATGTGGAAGAAGCGGCGGGCCGCACCGCGCGTGTCGGCGAAGCCGAAGCCGTCTGCGCCCAGGGACTGGTAGGCCCCCGGCACCCAGCGCGCGATCTGGTCCGGAACCGATCGCATCCAGTCGGACACGGCCACGAACGGACCCTCGGCGCCATTCAGCTTCCGCGTCACATACGGGACGCGCTGCTCCTCCTCGGGGTGCAGCAGGTTGTGCTGCTCGCAGTCCACGGCCTCGCGCCGCAGCTCGTTCCAGGAGGTCGCCGACCAGACGTCGGCCCGGACGTTCCACTCCTCGGCGAGGATCCGCTGCGCGTCGAGGGCCCACGGCAGGGCGACACCGGAGGCCATGATCTGCGCCGGGACGGTGCCCGACGGGCCCTCGGCGATGCGGTGGATGCCCTTGAGGATGCCCTCGACGTCCACGTTCGCCGGCTCGGCCGGCTGCTGGATCGGCTCGTTGTAGACGGTGAGGTAGTAGAAGACGTCCTCGCCGTGCGGGTGCTCGGCCGAGGAGCCGTACATCCGGCGCAGACCGTCCTGCACGATGTGGGCGATCTCGTAGCCGTACGCCGGGTCGTACGCCACGCACCCCGGGTTCGTCGAGGCCAGCAGCTGAGAGTGGCCGTCCGCGTGCTGCAGACCCTCACCGGTCAGCGTCGTACGGCCGGCGGTCGCGCCCAGGACGAAACCGCGCGACAGCTGGTCGGCCATCTGCCAGAACTGGTCACCGGTGCGCTGGAAACCGAACATCGAGTAGAAGACGTACACCGGGATCAGCGGCTCGCCGTGCGTGGCGTACGCCGAACCCGCCGCGATCAGCGACGCCGTACAGCCCGCCTCGGAGATGCCGTCGTGCAGCATCTGGCCGGTCGGCGACTCCTTGTAGGCGAGCAGCAGGTCCCGGTCGACCGACTCGTACTGCTGGCCGAGCGGGTTGTAGATCTTCGCGCTCGGGAAGAACGAGTCCATGCCGAACGTGCGGTACTCGTCGGGCGCGATCAGCACGAACCGCTTGCCGAGTTCCTTGTCCCGCATGAGGTCCTTCAGTAGCCGCACAAACGCCATGGTCGTGGCGATCGACTGCTGACCGGAGCCCTTCTTCACCGTTGCGTACGTCTTGTCGTCCGGCAGCTCCAGCGGCTTCGACCGCACGACGCGCGTCGGGACGTACCCGCCGAGCGACTTGCGCCGGTCGTGCATGTACTGGATCTCCTCCGAGTCCCGGCCCGGGTGGTAGTACGGGGGCAGGCCGGACTCGAGGTCCTTGTCGGGGATCGGCAGGTGCAGACGGTCGCGGAAGCCCTTGAGGTCGGCGACCGTCAGCTTCTTCATCTGGTGCGTGGCGTTGCGGCCCTCGAAGTTCGGGCCGAGCGTCCAGCCCTTGATGGTCTTGGCGAGGATCACCGTCGGCTGGCCCTTGTGCGCCTTGGCCGCGGAGAACGCCGCGAAGATCTTCCGGTGGTCGTGACCGCCTCGGCCCAGGTGCAGGATCTGGTCGTCGGTCATGTTCTCGACCATCGCGCGCAGCCGGTGGTCGTCACCGAAGAAGTGGTCGCGGATGTACGCGCCGGACTCGGTCGCGTACGTCTGGAACTGGCCGTCCGGCGTGGTGTTCATCTTGTTGACCAGCACACCGTCGCGGTCCTGCGCGAGCAGCGGGTCCCAGGTGCGGTCCCAGACCAGCTTGATGACGTTCCAGCCGGCGCCCCGGAAGACCGACTCCAGCTCCTGGATGATCTTGCCGTTGCCGCGCACCGGCCCGTCCAGACGCTGCAGGTTGCAGTTGACGACGAAGGTCAGGTTGTCCAGGCCCTCGCGGGCGGCGATGGTCAGCTGGCCGAGCGACTCCGGCTCGTCCATCTCGCCGTCGCCGAGGAACGCCCACACATGCGACCTGGAGGTGTCCGCGATGCCGCGGGCCTCCATGTAGCGGTTCATGCGGGCCTGGTAGATCGCACCGATCGGGCCGAGACCCATGGAGACCGTCGGGAACTCCCAGAAGTCCGGCATGGAGCGCGGGTGCGGGTAGCTGGAGAGGCCGTACGGGGCCTTGGACTTCTCCTGGCGGAACCCGTCCAGGTGCCGCTCGGAGAGCCGGTCCAGCAGGAACGCGCGGGCGTAGATGCCCGGTGAGGCGTGGCCCTGGAAGAAGACCTGGTCACCGCCGTCGCCCTCGTCCTTGCCGCGGAAGAAGTGGTTGAAGCCCACGTCGTACAGCGAGGCGGAGGACGCGAAGGTGGCGATGTGGCCGCCGACCCCGATGCCCGGCCGCTGTGCGCGGGAGACCATCACGGCGGCGTTCCACCGGGTGGCGTTCAGGATCCTGCGCTCGATCTCCTCGTTGCCGGGGAAGAACGGCTCGTCCTTGGTCGCGATGGTGTTGACGTAGTCCGTGCTGCGCATCTCGGGCACGGCCACGCGCCGCTCGCGGGCCCGCTCGATCAGACGGAGCATCAGGTAGCGGGCCCGCTCACGGCCGCGCTGGTCGACGGCGGCGTCGAGGGAGTCGAGCCACTCCTGGGTCTCTTCGGGGTCGAAGTCAGGAACCTGACTCGGAAGGCCGCCAATGATGATCGGATTGCGATCGGATCCGGAAGCCACGCTGTTCCTTACCTGTCAGAGGGCCACTTTTTCCAGGTGCCTGCACCGATCCCCATCGTGTACCTCGTGGATGCGAAACGTCATCTCTACCGCGAGGTAACCACGACGGCGGACGGTTCTTCAGGGGATGGGCCCGACCAGAACGCAACGATACGCCCGGGTCGTGACACGCCCCGCAAAGTCATTCGAGAGTCGTACCCACGGAGGATTCCGGAATGCGCAAACCGGGCAGAACGGTGTGGTGTAGATCACCCCGGGTCGCGATACCGTGCCTGGAGTTGCGGCGACACGGCCAGGATCGTCACCGTTTCGGCGGTCTGAACCGCCGGGTACTTGCGCGATCCGTCCCGCCCGTGTGGACTACGGCCAACGCTTCGCGTACGCGCGTGGCTGAGATACTCACCAAGACATGATCAGGAGGCAACCCGTGAGCGCGACCGCGGACCACGCGGAGGAGCGGACGAACCCTGCCGCGAGGCTGGGGTTCCAGCCCGAGCAGGTGGTCCAGGAGATCGGCTACGACGATGACGTCGACCAGGAGCTCCGCGAGGCCATTGAGGAAGTCGTCGGCAGTGAACTCATGGACGAGGAGTACGACGACGTCGCCGACGCCGTGGTGCTGTGGTTCCGCGACGAGGACGGCGACCTGACGGATGCGCTGGTGGACGCCACCACGTACATCGAAGAAGGCGGCTCGATCCTGCTCCTCACGCCGAAGACCGGCCGTACGGGCTACGTGGAGCCGAGCGACATCTCTGAAGCCGCGACGACGGCGGGTCTGTCGGCGTCCAAGAGTGTCAGCGTGGGCAAGGACTGGAGCGGGTCGCGTCTGGTGACGCCGAAGGCCGCCAAGTCCAAGCGGTGACCGTCCGCTGAGCAGTGCCCTTGGCCGGGGTGGCCGTCCCCGGGGGTCGTGCCCTCGGATCCCCCTTTCGGCCTGAACGGCCTCGTCCTCGATTTCCCGCCAAGCTCTTCGAGCAGGGGGACCCCCGGACGGGCCGGATTCTGCCGGGTTGGGCCGAACAGTCGGCTCAGCCCGGCCTCTCGCATGGGCCGCGGTGATCGCTGCGTAGGGTGGGTCCCACCCGAACAGTCCCACCGGAAGGATGCAGGACCATGGCGATCCAGGTCGGCGACAAGGCCCCCGACTTCGAGCTCAAGGACAACCACGGCGCGACCGTGAAGCTCTCCGACTTCCGCGGTGAGAAGAACGTGGTGCTGCTCTTCTACCCCTTCGCCTTCACCGGCGTGTGCACGGGCGAGCTGTGCGAGCTGCGCGACAACCTGCCGAAGTTCGTCAACGACGACACGCAGCTGCTCGCCGTGTCCAACGACTCCATCCACACCCTGCGCGTCTTCGCCGAGCAGGAGGGCCTGGAGTACCCCCTGCTGTCCGACTTCTGGCCGCACGGCAACATTTCTCGCGCGTACGGCGTCTTCGACGAGGACAAGGGATGCGCGGTGCGCGGGACCTTCATCATCGACAAGGAGGGCGTCGTGCGGTGGACCGTCGTCAACGGCCTGCCGGACGCGCGTGACCTGAACGAGTACATGAAGGCGCTCGACACCCTGTGATTCTTCGGTTCCAAGGCCTGCAGGGCGTGGGAACCCGTCACTAGGATCGACACGTTGATCCGATACCAACGCACGACGGGGCTCCCCGCCCCCGGACATCAATGGGAGGACTCGTGGGAGTCAGCCTCAGCAAGGGCGGCAACGTATCGCTGACCAAGGAGGCCCCCGGCCTGACCGCGGTCCTCGTCGGTCTGGGGTGGGACGCTCGCACCACCACCGGCACCGACTTCGACCTGGACGCCAGCGCCCTGCTGCTGAACTCGTCGGGCAAGGTCGGCAGCGACCAGAACTTCGTGTTCTTCAACAACCTCAAGAGCCCCGACGGCTCTGTCGAGCACACCGGTGACAACCTCACCGGTGAGGGCGAGGGCGACGACGAGGTCATCAAGGTCAACCTCGCCGGGGTCCCGGCGGACGTGGACAAGATCGTCTTCCCGGTCTCGATCTACGACGCCGAGAACCGCCAGCAGTCCTTCGGCCAGGTGCGCAACGCGTACATCCGCGTGGTGAACCAGGCCGGCGGCCAGGAGATCGCGCGCTACGACCTCAGTGAGGACGCCTCCACGGAGACCGCCATGGTCTTCGGCGAGCTGTACCGCCACGGCGCCGAGTGGAAGTTCCGCGCCATCGGCCAGGGCTACGCGTCGGGCCTGCGCGGCATCGCACAGGACTTCGGCGTGAACGTCTGACGGCCGCGCCACCTGGGTCCGGTGCCGCAATGGGCGACACCAGCGCCGGCCCCAAAAACAACCGCCCCGGAACCGGCACACCCCGGGAAGCGGCCCCTCGAGTGACCGGGAGGCCGGACCCCGGGGATTCGGTTGGCCTGGGCTTCGGGAAACCGGGGGCTGCTTCGGGAACCGGGGGTGGCTTCGGGAAACCGTGGGCCCTTTGGTAAACCGGGGCCTCCTCGGGAACCGGAAGCAGCCCTGGGGAACCGGACGGTTCGGCCTTCGGGTGACTCGGGGGCTCGGCCATCCGGGTGACTCGGGGTTCGGCCTTCGGCTGCAGGTCGTCTGGGCATCGGCTGCCGAGGGTTGCGCTTGTGGGCCACCGGGGGCTCGACGCGCGGGCACCGGGGGTTTCAGTTCTCGGGCCACTGGGGGCCAAGGCTCCCGGCCGCCGGGATCTTGGCATCCGGCCGCCGAGGGTTCTGCCCCTGGACCACCAGGGGTTTGAGTCTTCGGCTGCCGGGAGCTCCGGCGCTGGGGCGACCGGGGGTTCCGGTTCCCGGCCGCCGGGGTTTTGGTCTGCGGCCGCCGAGGGTTCTGCCCCTGGGTCACCGGGGGTTTGAGTCTTTGGCTGCCGGGGTTTCGGCTCTGGGGCAACCGGAGGGTCCGGTTCTCGGGCCACCTGGGGTTTGGGCTCCCGGCCATCGGGGTTTTGGCCTTCGATCGCCGGGGGTTCTGCCCCTGGGCCGCTGGGGACTCGACGCGCGGTCGCCGGAGGTATTGGTTCTTGGGCCGCTGGGGTTTTGGCCTTTGGTCGCCGGGGGTTCTGCCCCTGGGGCACCGAGGCGTGAGCATCCGGTTGCCGGAGGTTCCGGCTCTGGGGCTGCCGGGGGTTGCGGCTCCCGGCCGCCGGGGTTTTGGCCTTGTGCCGCCGAGGGTTGTGCCCCTGGGCCACCGGAGGCTTGAGCCTGCGGCCGACCGGGGGTTCGGGCTCTCGGCCGACCGGGGGTTCCGGGTTCCTGGGCCACTGGGGTTTCGGCATTGTGCCGCCGAGGGTCGTGCCCCTGGATCACCGGGGGCGTGAGCCTGCGGGCGCCGGTGTTCCGGCTCTGGGGCGACCGGGGATTTTGGTCTTCGGCCGCCGTGGGTTCCGGTTCCCGGGCCGCCGGGGGTTTAGGCTCCCGGCCATCGGGGTCTTGGCCTTCGGCTGCCGAGGGTCGTGCCCCCGGACCACCGGAGGCGTGACCCCCGGGCCACCGGAGGTTTCGGTTCTCGGGCCATCGGGGTCTTGGCCGTCGGCCGCCGAGGGTTCTGCCCCCGGACCACCGGAGGCGTGAGCCTGAGGCCGCCGGAGGTTTCGGTTCTCGGGCCACCGGGGGCTTCCGCCTCCAACCACCGGAGGTTTCGGCCTCCAGCCACCGGAGGTTTTGGCCTCCAACGGCCGGAGGTGCCGGCTCTCGGGCCACCGGGGGCTTCCGCCTCCAACCACCGGAGGTTTCGGCCTCCAACCGCCGGAGGTTTCGGCCTCCAGCCACCGGAGGTCTCCGCCTCCAACCGCCGGAGGCTTCCGCCTCCAACCGAGGGTTTCGCTCTCCGGCCACGGGGGAGTGACCCCGACCATGCGGGAGTGACCCTGACCACGGGGCCACCCCCTGAACCGCCGGGGGTCGCCGCCCCCGGGACGACGTAGTACTCGGGGAGGACCAGCATCATGGGCGTCACGCTCGCCAAGGGAGGCAACGTCTCCCTCTCCAAGGCCGCACCGAATCTCACGCAGGTGATGATCGGGCTCGGCTGGGACGCGCGCTCCACCACCGGAGCCCCCTTCGACCTCGACGCCAGCGCGCTGCTGTGCGGCGGAGGCCGGGTGCTCGGGGACGAGTGGTTCGTCTTCTACAACCAGCTCAAGAGCCCGGACGGCTCGGTGGAGCACACGGGCGACAACCTCACCGGTGAGGGCGAGGGCGACGACGAGACCATCCTGGTCGATCTCGCCAAGGTGCCACCGCAGTGCGACAAGATCGTCTTCCCGGTCTCCATCCACCTCGCCGACGAGCGCGGCCAGACGTTCGGCCAGGTCAGCAACGCCTATATCCGCGTCGTCAACCAGGCCGACGGCCAGGAACTCGCTCGCTACGACCTCAGCGAGGACGCCTCCACCGAGACGGCCATGATCTTCGGCGAGGTGTACCGCTATGGCGGCGAGTGGAAGTTCCGCGCCGTGGGACAGGGGTACGCGTCCGGCCTCCGCGGCATCGCACTGGACTTCGGAGTCAACGTTTCGTAAAGCCGGGCATGGCGACGGCGGCAGCGAACGCCTCGGAACCGCAATCCCGCACTCTCCGCGCTGGTGTACTGTGCCGTGCTGTCCCGCCGAAGAGTCCGGCGGCCTCCGGACCTGTGTGTCTCCCGTCGAGACCGACCTGTGTGTCCCGGCGGGAGGGGCAGCCCCGTACACTCGTGGTCAACGTTTCGTAAAGCCGGGTACGGCGACGGGGAGCCCCGTACACATACGGATTGGGTAGCCAGTGCTTCTGAAAACCTTCGGCTGGTCGTTCGTGGTCACCGCGGTCGGCCTGGCCCTAGCGGTCCTCTACGGGGGGTGGACCGCCCTCGGCATCGTGGCGATCCTGTCCATCCTCGAAATCTCGCTGTCCTTCGACAACGCGGTGGTCAACGCCGGAATCCTGAAGAAGATGAATGCCTTCTGGCAGAAGATCTTCCTCACGGTGGGCGTGCTGATCGCCGTCTTCGGCATGCGGCTGGTCTTCCCGGTCGTGATCGTCGCCGTCACCGCGAAGAAGAGCCCGATAGACGCGGTCAACCTGGCGCTGACCGACAAGGACCAGTACCAGCAACTCGTTACCGACGCCCACCCCGCGATCGCCGCGTTCGGTGGCATGTTCCTCCTGATGATCTTCCTGGACTTCATCTTCGAGGACCGGGACATCCAGTGGCTGCGCTGGATCGAGCGCCCGCTCGCCAAGCTCGGCAAGGTCGACATGCTGTCGGTCTGTATCTCGCTGATCGTCCTGCTGATCGCCTCCATGACCTTCGCGACCCACGCCCACCAGCATGGCGGCGCACACGTCGACAAGGCCCAGACGGTCCTGATCGCCGGCATCGCCGGCCTGATCACCTACATGATCGTCGGCGGTCTCTCCGGCTACTTCGAGGACCGGCTCGAGGAAGACGAGGAGCGGGAGCACGAGGAGGAGGAAGAGGCCAGGCGCAGCGGCAAGGAGCGCTCGGCGATCCTCCTCGCCGGCCAGGCCGCGTTCTTCATGTTCCTCTACCTGGAGGTCCTGGACGCGTCGTTCTCCTTCGACGGTGTGATCGGCGCCTTCGCCATCACCAACGACATCGTCCTGATGGCGCTCGGCCTCGGCATCGGCGCGATGTACGTGCGGTCGCTGACGGTCTACCTGGTCCGCCAGGGCACCCTCGACGACTACGTGTACCTGGAGCACGGCGCCCACTACGCGATCGGCGCGCTCGCCGTGATCCTCATGGTCACCATCCAGTACCAGATCAACGAGGTGATCACCGGTCTCGTCGGCGTCGTCCTGATCGGCTGGTCGTTCTGGTCCTCCGTGCGCCGCAACCAGGCGCTGGCCGCGGCCGAGGGAAAAGACGAGGGCTCGGACGAGAAGGCTGAGGTCTCGTCCGGGGTATGACACCCCGCAGGGTGAGGAACGCTCTGTGCGGGGCGGCCGTGAGGACTCGTCCTCGGCGGCCGCCCCGCGGCTGTTGAACCGGTATGTACAGGGGGAGGGCATGGGCTTCTGGGACGGCGTGTGGCGCGGCCGTGCGACGGAGTTCGACTCGGGCAGCGCGGCGACCAACGCGATCGAGCTGACCAAGCGGCATCACCGGGTCTCACTCACCAAGCAGGGGGCGGCGTCCGGCAACCTGCGCATCAACCTGTCGTGGCGTATGCGGACCTCCGACATCGGCGCCCCCGAGCGGGGCGGTCTGCTGCGCCGCCCCTTCCGGCTGTTCACCCCGGAGGTCGTGCAGGCGCACACCCAGAGCATGGTCAACGTCGACCTCGACCTGGGATGCATGTACGAGCTGACCGACGGTACGAAGGGTGTGGTGCAGCCGCTGGGCAGCTTCTTCGGCGAGCTCAACGACCCGCCGTACATCAAGCTCAGCGGCGACGACCGGTTCGGCTCCGGATCGGGTGAGACGATCTTCGTCAACCTTGACCACCGGGACGATTTCAAGCGGCTGCTGATCTTCGTCTACATCTACGACCAGACGCCGGCCTTCGACCGTACGCACGCCCATGTCACGCTCTATCCCAGCAACGGCCCCCGCATCGAGATCGGCCTCGACGAACGCCACCCGCAGGCACGCTCCTGCGCGGTCGTCATGATCGAGAACATCAAGGGCGAGATCGTGGTCCGCCGCGAGGTGAGGTTCGTCTACGGCTTCCAGGCAGAACTGGACCGGCTGTACGGCTGGGGCCTGCAGTGGGGCCGGGGCTACAAGACGAAGGCGTGACCCGGGCCGGCCCCATCGCCGGGGACCGGCCCGGACTACCGCCCGATGAACTGCGGGCCCTGCGGCGGCAGCTTGAAGTCGGGGTCCGGGACCGGTACAGCCGTCTGCGGATACCCGTACGCCGGCGCGGCGGCCGCCGTTGTCTGCGGCTGCGGGTACCCGTACGCCGGCCCGCCGGCCGGCTCGGGGTAGCCGTACGCCGGCTGCGTCGTGGCCGGCTCCGGCGGATACCCGTACGAGGGCTGCCGCACCACCGGCTGCTCCGGCGGCAGCGGCACCGACACCTCGGACACCGCGGACACCGTGGGAACCGGCAGCGTCCCCGCCTCCGGCGTCTCCGACTCGTCCACCGAGATGCCGAAGTCGTTCGCGAGGCCCTTCAGCCCGTTCGAGTAGCCCTCGCCGAGCGCCCGGAACTTCCAGCCCTCGCCCCGCCGGTACAGCTCCCCGCAGATCAGCGCCGTCTCGGCACCCGTCTCCGGCTTGATGTCGAAGTACGCCAGCGGTTCTGCGTCGGTGCCGACCGCGTCGTACAGCAGGATGCGCAGCGCCCGCACCCGGTCGAAGGCGATGTCGTCCGCCGACGCCACCAGCAGGATCCGTCCCACTCCCGGCTCGATGCCCGCCAGATCCGTCTGGACCGTGTCGGTCAGCCCGTCCGCCTCCCGCTTCTTGCCGAGCAGCCTGACCTTCCCGGAGGGATGCCGGGGCTGGTTGTAGAAGACGAAGTCCTCGTCGGACCGCACACGTCCGTCGTGGCCGAGGAGCAGCGCCGAGGCGTCGACCTCCGGGACGCCCTGTCCCGCGGCCCAGCGCAGCACTGCCCGTACCGCCGTGGCCTCGAGCGGTACGTTCGACCCTTTCAGCATCGCGTGCGTCATGGCGTCATCCTGCCCTCTCGGTTCTGGTCACGACAACGCGGGGGTGGGGCACCCCGGCGTGGTGGCGACGTGTCATCGACTTACCACCGACCTGTCGGCGACACAGCCGAGTTACCTGAACTTCACGCCCAGTGGGAACCCAGAACACGGAGTTCTACGTACTATTACCGGCCACATCTTTTCGGGCAGTCCAGCCCTACGGGGAGTCTCATGCGTCATTTCGGGCACATCGCCCCTGAGGAGCGGCAGCGCCTCTTCCACCGCGAGCCGGCCGTCTTCACCGCCGACTCGCCCGCCCGTGTGCTCGCGGCGGCCCTGGGGGCCACGCTGTACAGCCCGGCGACCCGGCCGAACCTCGCCGACGATGTGATCAAGCAGGCGGGCCGCGGGGTGGTGTCCATGGTGCTGTGCCTGGAGGACTCCATCGACGACGCGGACGTCGTGGACGCCGAGGAGAACCTGGTCCGGCAGTTCACCGATCTCGCCTCCCGACCTGACGCCGAGCTCCCGCTGCTCTTCATCCGTGTCCGCCTCCCGGAGCAGATTCCTGACCTGGTCGCACGGCTCGGCCCGGCGGTCCGGCTGCTGTCCGGGTTCGTGCTGCCCAAGTTCACCGAGGAGCGGGGTGTCCCGTTCCTGGAGGCGCTGACCGCGGCCGAGTCGGCGAGCGGGCGCCGGCTGTTCGTCATGCCGGTCCTGGAGTCGCCCGACCTGCTCTACCTGGAGACGCGCCGGGAGACCCTGGACGGGATCTTCCGCACGGTCGACAAGTGGCGCGACCGCGTCCTCGCGCTGCGCCTGGGCGTCACCGACTTCTGTTCCTCGTACGGCCTGCGCAGGGCGCCCGACATGACGGCGTACGACGTCCAGATCGTCGCCTCCGTGATAGCCGACGTCGTCAATGTCCTCGGGCGCGCCGACGGCACCGGGTTCACGGTGACCGGGCCGGTGTGGGAGTACTTCCGGGTCCAGGAGCGGATGTTCAAGCCGCAGCTGCGGCGCAGCCCCTTCCTCGAGGGCGAGGTCGAGGAACTGCGCGAGGCGCTCATCGAGCACGACATGGACGGGCTGCTGCGGGAGATCGCCCTCGACCGCACCAACGGCCTGCTCGGCAAGACCTGCATCCACCCCTCGCATGTGATGCCCGTGCACGCACTGTCGGTGGTCAGTCACGAGGAGTTCAGCGATGCCCAGGACATCCTGCGGCCCGAGCGCCTCGGCGGGGGCGTTCTGCGCTCCGCGTACACGAACAAGATGAACGAGGTGAAGCCGCACCGCGCCTGGGCCGAGCGCACCCTCCAGCGCGCCGAGGTGTTCGGCGTGGCCAACGAGGACATCGGCTTCGTGGAACTGCTGGCCGCCGGGCTGCCGCACTGAGTACGGACAAGGAACCGATGAAGAACGTGGTCTGGTCCGGTACCTGGGTCGCCGAGCGGCTCGGGGTCGAACTCGTCGGCGACGAGCAGCTGACCGATCTGCTGGGGCTCGCGCTGCGGCGCAACCCCAAGCGGGCGCACCTGCTCGTCTCCAATGTCCTGGGCAAGCATGTCCCGCAGTCCCCGTCCGTCGTCTACGGCCATGGGTTCGAGCTCGGCCGCCGGGTGCTGGACCTGCTGGGCGCCGACGAGGCGGGCCGCGCGGTGGTCCTCGGGTACGCGGAGACGGCCACCGGACTCGGCCACTCCGTCGCGGACGGAATCGGTCTCGCGCCCTACCTCCACTCCACCCGCCGCCCCGTCGAGGGCGTCGCCCGCGCCGGCGGCTTCGAGGAGTCCCACTCCCACGCCACCTCGCATCTGCTGCTCCCGGAGGATCCGGCGCTGCTGGTGGGCGACGGCCCGCTGGTCCTGGTCGACGACGAGTTCTCGACCGGCAACACGGTCATGAACACGATCCGGGACCTGCACGAGCGGTACCCGAGGCAGCGGTACGTCGTCGTGGCACTGGTCGACATGCGCTCGGTGGCGGATCTGGGGAGGCTGGAGGAGTTCGGCCGGGAGATCGGCGCGCGCATCGACCTGGTGGCGGCGGCCGCGGGGACCGTACGGCTGCCCGATGGCGTCCTGGAGAAGGGGCAGGAGCTCGTCGCCCGGCATGAGTCGCCGGTACCCGACCCGGAGTCCCACGGGTCGATCAGCCGCGTCGATCTCGGCTGGCCCCGTGGACTGCCCGACGGCGGGCGGCACGGGTTCACTTCCAGGCACCGGACGCGGCTCGAGCGTGCGCTGCCCGTCATGGCCGAGCGGCTCGCCGAGGCGATACCCCGGGAGGCGCGCCGCGTGCTCGTGCTCGGGTTCGAGGAGCTGATGTACGCGCCGCTCAGGCTCGCCCGCGAGCTGGAGCAGGTCGTGGCCGCCGAGGTGCGCTACTCCACGACCACCCGCTCGCCCGTCCTCGCGGTCGACGACCCCGGTTACGCGATACGCAGCCGGATCGTCTTCCCCGCCCACGACGACCCGGCAGACGGCCCCGGCGAGCGCTACGCCTACAACATCGCGGGCGCCGGCTTCGACGCCGTCGTCGCGGTCGTGGACTCCGTGGCCGACACCCCCGCCCTGCACGCCCCCGGCGGCCTGCTGGACCGGCTGGCCGCCCACATCCCGCATGTCCTGCTCGCGGTCGTCCCCAGTCATGTCCCCGAAAGGCCCCCTATGCTGCCCGAGCCCCTCCGCGGCCCCGCCTTCTCCTCGTACGCGCCCGACGAGGTCGGCTGGCTGCTGCAGGACCTGTCGGACGTCACCCTGGAGGCGCCGACCGAGGAGCGCGAGGAGGCGATCCAGAGCGGCGGCGCGCACTACGCGGAATCGCTGCCGGTGGAGTACCAGCCGAGCGAGCAGTACCAGCAGCTGTTCCACGCGGCGCTGCAGGCGTCGGCCGCGCGGCTCGCCCAGGCGGTCGGCGTGGTCACCGAGACCGTCCTCGCCGAGCGGTCCCCCTGCCCGGTCCTGGTGTCCCTCGCCCGCGCCGGCACCCCCGTCGGTGTCCTGATGCGCCGCTGGGCCCAGTACCGGCACGGCCTCGACCTGCCGCACTACGCCGTGTCCATCGTGCGCGGCCGCGGCCTCGACGCCAACGCGCTGCGTTATCTGGCCGACCGGTACGACCCCTCCGACGTGGTCTTCGTCGACGGCTGGACCGGCAAGGGCGCCATCACCCGGGAACTCGCCGACGCCATCCGGGAGTTCGAGGCCTCCGACGGCGTCACCGGCTTCGACCCGGAGATCGCGGTGCTCGCCGACCCGGGCTCGTGCGTGCGGACGTACGGCACCCGGGAGGACTTCCTCATACCGTCCGCCTGCCTCAACTCGACGGTCTCGGGACTGATTTCGCGTACGGTGCTGCGCGCCGACCTGGTCGGCCCGCACGACTACCACGGCGCGAAGTTCTACCGCGAACTCGCCGGAGCGGATGTGTCCGTCGCGTTCCTCGACGCCGTCTCCGCCCGCTTCGCCGAGGTCGAGGAAGCGGTCGACGCGCAGACCAAGGACCTGCTCTCCGGCGACCGCACACCCACCTGGGAGGGCTGGGCGGCGGTGGAGCGCATCAGCGAGGAGTACGGCATCCACGACGTGAACCTCGTCAAGCCGGGCGTCGGCGAGACCACGCGCGTGCTGCTGCGCCGGGTGCCCTGGAAGATCCTGGCGTGCTCGGGGGCGGGCGCCGACCTCGACCACGTACGTCTGCTGGCCGAGCAGCGCGGCGTGCCCGTCGAGGAGGTCGACCACCTCCCGTACACCTGCGTCGGATTGATCCACCCCAAGTACACGCGGGGCGCCACCGGCGCCGACGGCAAGGCGGTGGCCGTATGAACCCCGTACTCGTCGCCAGCGACCTCGACCGCACACTGATCTACTCGTCCGCCGCGCTCGCGCTGACCATGCCGGACGCGCGGGCGCCCCGGCTGCTGTGCGTCGAGGTCCACGAGAGCAGGCCGCTGTCCTACATGACCGAGACCGCGGCCGGGCTGCTCACCGACCTCGGCGACCATGCGGTGTTCGTGCCCACCACGACCCGCACCCGCAAGCAGTACCAGCGCATCAACCTGCCCGGCCCCACCCCGGCGTACGCGATCTGCGCGAACGGCGGCCATCTGCTCGTCGACGGCGTCGCGGACCTCGACTGGCACGCGGCGGTGCTCGCCCGGCTCGCCGACGAGTGCGCGCCGCTGGAGGAGGTGCGCGACCATCTGATGGCCACCGCGGACCCGGCCTGGGTGCGCAAGCACCGGGTCGCCGAGGACCTCTTCGCGTACCTCGTCGTCGAGCGCGAGCTGCTGCCCGAGGAGTGGGTGAAGGAGCTGGCGGCCTGGGCGGAGAACCGCGGCTGGACGGTGTCGCTGCAGGGCCGCAAGATCTACGCCGTTCCGGGGCCGCTCACCAAGAGCGCGGCCGTGCGCGAGGTCGCCCGCCGCACCGGCGCCGTGCTCACGCTCGCCGCCGGGGACTCGCTGCTGGATGCGGACCTGCTGCTCGCCGCGGACCGCGGCTGGCGGCCGGCCCACGGCGAACTCGCCGACACCGAATGGACGGCGCCCGGGATCAGTGCCCTGCCGGAGCGCGGCGTCGTGGCCGGGGAGCGGATTCTGCGGGAGTTCCTGAAGGCGGCGCGGCAGGCGTAAGCAGCCCCGGTCGGGGCCCCGAGGTTACGGTGGAGGGGAGTGAGTGAGCGGGGAGCGCTCAGGACCTGGGGTCGAGACCGAGGAGGGCCGGGTGGCCAAGGGGAACGGGACGCCGCTGACGGACGAGCTGTACGCATACATGCTCGGACACAACCCGCCGCTGGACCCCGTGCAGCGGATGCTCGTCGAAGTCACGCACACGCAGCTGCCGCTGGTGGCGGGCAAACAGGTCGCCGAGGAGCAGGGCCCGTTGCTGGCCTTTCTGGTGCGGCTGACCGGGGCGCGGCGGATCGTGGAGGTCGGGACCTTCACGGGGCTGTCCGCGCTGTCCATGGCGCAGGCGCTGCCGCCGGACGGGACGCTCCTGACGTGTGACGTGTCCGAGGAGTGGACGGAGCACGCACGGCAGGCGTGGGCGAAGGCGGGCGTGGCCGACCGGATCGAGCTGCGGATCGCGCCGGCGCTGCGGACACTGCGGGAACTGCCGGCCGAGCCGCACATCGACCTGGCGTTCATCGACGCGGACAAGGACAACTACGTTGCGTACTGGGACGAACTGGTGCCACGGATGCGTCCCGGGGGCCTGCTCGTGGTGGACAACGTCTTCTACCACGGCGGTGTGACGGACCCCGATGCGACCGGACTCGCCGCCGCGATCAAGGAGTTCAACGAGCACGTGAAGGCGGACGAGCGGACGGACAGCGTGATGCTGTCGGTGGCGGACGGACTGACCCTGGCGCGCCGGCGCTGAGCGGGTCCCTGCCGCAGCAGCCCCGCCGCGGCTGACCGGGGCGGGGCGCGGGGGCCGGTGCCCGTCGGTTCAGCCGCAGCAGCCCCCGCCGCAGCACCCGCCGCCTCCGCCGCCGACCGCCCGCGGGGCCGGCGCGGGGGCGGACGCCGTGCCGCCCATCGCGACCGTCGACAGGAGTTTCACCGTGTCGTCGTGCCCCGACGGGCAGGACGCGGGAGCGGAGGACTCCGCCATCGGACGGCTCAGTTCGAAGGTGTCGCCGCAGGTCCGGCAGCGGTACTCATAGCGAGGCATACGCACAGATTAGCGGGCGACCCCTGTGAACACAGGACTTCCCGGGGCGCGAAGGCCGTTCACGTCACCCACAGGATCTCCTTAAGATCTCCTCAATATTCTCCGGCCCATCAAGTTCCAGCCGGTTCCCGGGCGAAGAGATCACAAACGTCACTGATAATTTATGGAAGCCGCGATGAGCCGCAACGTCGGGGAGGGGGGCTCGCTGCCATATGTCAGGCCGCTGCATCTACCCGCGCGCGCAACTGGGAGTGCGGAGGGAGATGCAGTCATGACCAAGGCGTGGCATCGAATAGGTGGACGGTGGTCTCCGGTCCGTCCGAACGCCGGAGCCCACCATGGCCAGTGAGGACGGCGGCCGTCCGGACCGCCGCCGGACGGAGCCCAAAGGTTCCTGGTTCCACCGTACGGAGGGTGACGCGCAGGCGGAGGCGCCCCTCGACGACCAGGCAGAGGCGCCCGTCGACGACCGGCCCGAGGCGCCCCTGGCCCCGGACGTGACCATGCAGCTGAGGGTCGGCGCGCTCCCGGAGCCGCCGGCCCCGGACGCCACCATGCAGCTGAAGCTTCCGGAGTCCCTGCCGCCGGACGCCACCATGCAACTGCGCACGGTCCAGCCGCCCTTGTCCGGAGAACCGCCGATTTCCGGCCAACGTGCCGCCCGCCGCAAGGCCGCACGGCCCTCCCTCCTCGCTCGTGTCACCGCGTTCCTCACGCCGTTCATGCACAGGCTCGAGCCGTACGCCCGCAGGCTTGCGCCGTACGCCCGCAAGCTCAGGCCGGTGTACCCGCGACCGGGTCGCACCGGCTGGCGGCGCTGGGTGCCCTCCTGGCGCCAGTCGGTGGGTGCCGTGCTGACGTCCATGGGTCTCAGTGCCGCGTTCCTCGTCGTCGCATACGCCGCCACGGACATACCGGACAACCTGAACTCGTACGCCACCCAGCAGGACAACGTCTACTTCTGGTCCGACGGCACGCCGATGGCCCGTACCGGCTGGGTGCAGCGGCAGGCGATGCCACTGAAGGACATACCCCAGGACGTCCGCTGGGCGGTGCTCGCGGCGGAGAACGAGAGCTTCTACACCGACCCCGGCATATCCGTGCGGGGCATCACCCGGGCCCTGTGGCAGACCGTGGGCGAAGGGAACACCGCGGGTGGCTCCACCATCACCCAGCAGTACGTCAAGAACGTCTATCTGACCCAGAACCAGACGCTCAGCCGAAAGTTCACCGAGGCGATGATCGCCCTCAAGCTCGACAACAAGATGAGCAAGGACAAGATCCTCGAGGGATATCTCAACACCAGCTGGTTCGGCCGCGGCACCTACGGAATCCAGCGCGCCGCCCAGGCCTACTACGGCAAGGACGTGAGCAAGCTCAACGTCAGCCAGGCCGCCTTCCTCGCCTCCCTGCTCAAGGGCGCCGGCCTCTACGACCCCACGCTGGACAAGTCGAACCACCAGCGGGCCGTGGAGCGCTGGGAGTGGATCCTGGACCGCATGGTCAAGATCGGCAAGCTGTCGAAGGCCGAGCGCGCCAAGTACACGACGTTCCCCGAGCCGCTCAAGTCGAACCCGCTCTACGACACCGGTGAGCAGAGCGACTACCTGGTGGAACTGGCGGCCCAGTACGCCAAGAAGACCGCGAACATCTCGGACAAGCAGTTCGACCTGGGCGGCTATCAGATCTACACGACCTTCGACCGCAAGCGGGAGACCGCGCTCACCAACGCCGTGACGAAGGCCCGCAAGCAGGCGAAGAAGGACGATGCGGGCGCGGCGAAGACCGTGCACTACGGTGCCGCCTCCGTCGCGAGCGACGGCCGGATCATCGCCGTCTACGGCGGCCCCGACCACCGTACGCAGGGCTACAACGAGTCCAACTCGGCCACCGTCCCGGCCGGTTCGGCATTCCTGCCGTTCGTCTACGCCGCCGGTCTGGAAAACGGCGTCCACAAGACCCGCGGCGGGCCCGCCACCCCGGTCTCCCCGCAGTCGGTCTACAACGGCAACGACGGCGTTCCCGTCACCACACCCGAGGGACCGTACTGGGACCGCAGCGGCAACAAGGTCGCCGCCCACAACGACGGCAAGAAGAACTACGGGCCGATCACCCTGCAGCAGGCGCTCGTCCGGTCCGTGAACACCCCCTTCATGCAGCTCGGCATGGACACCGGTCTGGCCCAGGTGCGCCGGACGGCGGAGGCCGCCGGGCTGCTCTCCTCCAGCATGGGACCGCAGGTGCCCGCCCTGTCCCTGGGCAACTCCACACCCAGCGCGATCCGGATGGCGAGCGGGTACGCCACGTTCGCCGCGGACGGTATGCACACCGAGCCGTACTCGGTGCGGCGCATCACCCGCAACGGCTCCACAATTCCCCTCGACATGCCGAAGTCCCAACGCGCGGTCGGCGCCGCGGTCGCCCGTCAGGTCACCGAGGCGCTCACGGAGTCCTTCCGGACCGCTCACTCTGCGGCGGCCCCCGCGTCCGCCCAGGTGGCCGGGAAGGCCGGGACCACGCAGGACGACACCGCCTCCTGGTACGTCGGCACGGCCACGTCCGTGTCGACCGCGATCGTGGTCTACCGCATGGACCTGTCCAAGAGCCTTGCACCACTGCCTCTCAAGGGAGTTGCCGGTACCTCCGTGAACAGCGTCCCGTACGGCATCTGGTCGAACGCCCTGAGTCCGCTCGGCTGACGCCGGCGACCGAGACACAGCAATGTGCCAACCCCCCTCCTCGTAGAACCGAGCGCCCATGTCCAAGAGTTCCGGCCGTCGCCGCCGAGCCCGTCAGCCCCGCAGCACACGATGGAGCAGCCGCCCGGGTTTCCTGACCCTGGCGGCCCTGCTCGCCCTCGCGTCCGTGACCGTGACCTTCCTCGCGGTGAAGCGGCACGACGACACCGCCCCGACCGCCTCCGCCGGCACCCGGCAGAGCGACGGCAAGGGCTCCGCCAAGCCGACCCAGGAGCCGAAGTGGGACGGCAAAACGCACATCCTCGGCGACGGCTCCACCTCTTACACCGGCCCGCAGAAGGGTGTGCTGAAGGCGACGCCGCTCAAGCCCGGTGAGAAACCGCCCCAGTTCGTCGTCTTCTCCTGGGACGGCGCACTGCAGGGCGACGACGGGCTCTTCTTGCACTACCGCGAGATGGCCAAGCAGTACGACGCCCACATGACGTTCTTCCTCACGGGGATCTACCTGCTGCCCAAGAGCAAGAGGACCATCTACCACCCCCCGCAGAACCCGCCCGGCTCAGCGGCGATCGACTTCCCCACCGACCAGCACATCCGCGACACGCTCGAGCAGCTCCGCCTGGCGTACAACGACGGCGACGAGATCGGCACCCACTTCAACGGCCACTTCTGCGACACCAAGAACAGCGGCAAGTACTGGAGCGTCGACGACTGGAAGCAGGAGATCGACCAGTTCTACTCCATGGTGGAGAACTGGAAGACCAACACCGGCTACAAGGACATCCCCGCGCTCCCCTTCGACTTCAAGAAGGAGGTCACCGGCGGCCGCGCGCCCTGCCTGGAGGGCCAGCCGAACCTGCTGAAGGCCATCAAGAGCTACGGCTACCGCTACGACGCCAGCTCCCCGGGCGACTTCCAGATATGGCCGACGAAGAAGAACGGGATCTGGGACTTCCCGCTCCAGTTGCTCCCGTACTCGGACAAACACCAGGCCCTGTCCATGGACTTCAACTTCCTCTACAACCAGACAGGCGGCGAGGTCCACGGCGACCCGGCGAAGTACGCCGAGTGGGAGCAGATGGCCGTCAACTCGTACATGAACGGCTTCAACCGCGTGTACTACGGCAGCCGCGCGCCGCTGTTCATCGGCAACCACTTCGAGAACTGGAACGGCGGCATCTATATGAAGGCCATCGACCAGGTTGTGAAGAACGTGTGCACGAAGAAGGGTGTCAAGTGTGTGTCCTTCAAGGAGCTGGCCGACTGGCTCGACGTGCAGAAGCCCGAGACGCTGCAGGCGTTGCGAACCCTGGACCCGGCGCAGTCGCCGGACTGGTCGACGGTGGTGAAGTGACGGGCGGCGCCCGGTGAACGGACGACGGACGCCGGGTGCTCCGCGAGCTCTCTGATGCAACCCCCTTCACAGGAGCCACACACGCCGTGCGAAGATGCCGTCTCCCGGTATCTGAGTACCGGCGTAGAGGGGAAACATCATTGAAATCACGGAAATTGAGCCGTAAGCGGAGCCGCACGGCCATAGTCGGTGCAGCGGCCGCCTCGGTCGTCGCCGGCGTGGCGCTGCTGCCCAACTGGAGTGCGGGCGCGGCGACCGTCGCCGAGCCGACGGTGGACCCGTCGACCAAGGCCACCTTCCAGCGGCTGGCGAACACGGTCTTCGCCGACCGTACGGACGCCCTGGTGGACGGGAAGAAGACGTCGGACAAGCCGCTGGAGTCCCGCTTCTCCGGCGACGTGCGGGTGTCGTCCACGCTGTCGCACGACGAGAACTCCGCGCTGTCCCAGCTGCGGGGTCGCAAGTCCCGCCTGGCGGCGCTGGGCGAGAAGTACAGCTCGGCCAACACCAGCGTCTCGCTGGACCGGACGCGGGTGAAGGGCCGTCACGCCACGGTCGACGTCACCGAGACCACGACCCTGACGTACGCGAAGGCCAAGGGCAAGGAGCCGAAGACCACCGGCTTCCAGGCCCACCACCAGCTGACGTTCAAGGCCGACCGGCAGGGCAACTGGCAGCTGACCGGTATCCGCGACACCGACGACGGCTACCTCGCGGTCAACCAGGTGGCCAAGCCGGCCGTCGCCCACCCGGACACCGGCTCCGACGACGGCCCGCCCGAGGCGGCCCGCTCGGCCACCACATGGCCCGCACCGGCCAAGCCGAAGAACTTCTCCGCCACCGGCTACGACTACAAGGCCATGGCGGCGTACGCGGCCAAGTACTGGAAGAACTACAACCCGGACTACCCGGACTTCAACGGGGAGGCCGACGGCGGCGACTGCACCAACTTCGTCAGCCAGACCCTGAAGGCGGGCGGCTGGAAGCATGTCCCCGGCGACGGGTCGGACTTCCACAAGTGGTTCGGCAACTCCCAGATCCAGTCGGACTCGTTCGTCGGCGTCAACGAGTTCTCCTGGTTCGCCCTGTCCTCCAAGCGGGTCACCAGCCTCGCCAACGTCTACCAGCTGGACGTCGGTGACGTGCTGCAGATGGACTTCAACAGGGACGGGTCCAAGGACCACTCCATGATCGTCACCTACCGCAGCCCGCAGGGCGTGCCGTACGTGACGTACCACTCCAACAACACCTACAACAGGTCGGTGGCGAGCATCGTCGCGTCGTACCCCACCGCGTACTACTACGCCTACCGCACCTGAGCGGTGACCCTTCGGCGGGGGGCCGGGCTCAGTGACCGGCTCCCCGCTCCTCGCGGATCTGCGCGACGACCCGAGCCGCCGTCTGCCGCACTGCCTCCGTCTCGGTCAGGAAGTGCCAGTAGTCCGGGTGGCGGCCCGCCAGCGTGCCGATCGCGCGCTCCAGCCGGGCCACGGACTCGTCCAGCGGGCGGGCGTGGCGCGGATCGGGCGTCGTACGCCCCGTCATCGCCAGCCGCTGCGCGTCCCGGATCGCGAACCGCGTCCGCTCGATCTCCTGCTGCGGATCCTTCTGCACGGCGTTCAGCCTCTTGAGGCGGTCCCCGGCGGCGGACACGGCCTCGTCCGTCGTGTTCAGCAACGCCCGTACGGTCGACAGCAGTGAGGCCGCGTCCGGCCAGCGCTGGGCCTCCCGCGCGGTCTGTGCCTCCCGCAGCTTCAGCTCGGCCTGCCGTACGGTCTCGGCGGCCTGCTCCGGCACGTGCTGGAGGTCCTGCCAGCAGGCGGCCGCGAACCGTCGCCGCAGCTCGCTCAGCACCGGCTCGACCTGACCGGCACGGGTGGTGAGCGCCTGCGCCCGGGTCCGCAGCGAGACGAGCCGGTGGTCGATCTCGGTGGCCCGCTCCGGCAGCCGCTCGGCCTCCACCCGCACGGCCTCGGCCTCCCGCGCGACCCGTTCCGCACGCTCCAGGGTCTGCGCCACGCCGTGCTGTCCGGCGCCCTGGTTGAGCTTGGTCAGCTCGGGGGCGAGGGCGGCGAGCCTGGCGGCCAGGTCGTCCGCCTTGAGCCCCGAGGCCCGTACGGCGTCCAGCGCGTTGCTCGCGGCGAGCAGGGCCTGCCGGGCGCGTTCCACGGCCGGGGCGAGCCGGGCGAGCTGGGTCTCGGCCTTGCCGAGCAGCGGCCCGAGGCTCTGGCCGAAACGATCCAGCTCCCCTTTGACCCGGGTGAGTTCGTCCTTGGCGGCGATGAGTTCGGCACGGGCACGGGAGGCCGCCGAGGCCTCGAGGTCGACCCGGTCGAGATCGTGCGCGTCGACGGCGTTGATGTACCGGTGGCTGACCTCGTCGATCCGCCGCCCGAGCGCCTCGAAGTCGGCGATCGCGCGGCGGGCGTCGGGGGAGTCGTCGACGGCGCCGATCGTCTCGATCGAGATCTTCAATTCGCGCTGGGCGGTGTCGAGCTCGTAGAACGCGGCCGCGGCGGCGTCCTTGGCGGCCTGCGCCTCGGCCCGCTGCCCCTCGGCCCGTCCCCCGAACCACCGCCGCGTGCCGCCTCCGGCGAACGCCGCGGGGAGCACGAGGGCGGCTACGAGGGGGAGGGCGAGGAGGGCGAGGGTGTCGTGGACGGGGGTGCGGCGGCGCCGGTCGTCACTCTGTGGTGGTGTGGCCGTCACATCCCTCTCCCGTGCCGTGATTCGCCCTGCCCGGTGCCATTCTCCCACCGGTTGAGGACGAACACACGGGGCGATCGGTTCGTGGTGTGCCGTGCCCGCGTTCGCCGTGCCCCGCCCCAGGGCCCTACTCCGCCGTCCGCACGGTGACCGACCCGTCCCTCGTCTTCGCGTCGACCACATGGGAGCTGTTCGCGTCCCTGGGGACGGACACATGGACCGAGCCGTCCCGGGAGTCGGCGTTCACACGGTACGTGTCGTGCGGCAGCGCGATCGTGACCGAACCGTCCTGGCTGCTCGACTCCACCAGGTCGGGCACGACGCCGAGTTCGAGGTGGACCGAGCCGTCCCGCGTCCCGGCGTGCACGCGCCGCGACCCCACCCCCGTCGCGCTGATCGACCCGTCACCGCTGTTCAGCGTCAGCTGCCCGGTGGAGTCGGTCACCTGCACGGAACCGTCCCGCGTGCTGATGTCCAGCGCCTCCTTGAAGCCCTGCGCCCGCACGCTCCCGTCACCGTCCTCGACCTTGACGGCGATCCCGCGCGGCACCTCGATCCGGTGCTTGACGGAACAGTCCGCGACCATGCCCGAGCAGTGCAGCCGCAGCACGAGCCGGTCGTCCTTCATGGCCCAGGTCACCCGGGGGTCCCCGCCGACCACGACCGTCCCCCTGAACCACCGCGTGACCTGGACCTTGTCCCCGTCGACCGGGACGATCTCCAGCGCCGAGTCGTCGGAGTCGACGGTGAGCGTACGGCCGTGCAGCGCGAAGGAACGGTGGTCCGGATGCGGATCGTCCTTCGCGTCGTTCCCGCAGGCCGCGGCCGTCGCCATGAGCGCCACGGCGGTTCCTGCGACGGCGAGCGCCCGGGTGTGCCGAGAACGTCCAGTACGTGCCGTCGTACGAGCCATGACGTCGTCCCCCTGAGAACCTGAACCCGATCGGGATGCCTGATTGCGTGATTGCCTGAGTGCTCTCAGACCGTACGCATCAACGGCTCCCGGGAGGATCCGGCGTGCTCCCGGATCAAGGGTGGGGTTATCCCCCCTCGGGTGCTCGCCGAGGCCGTCCTCCGGATACGGGTTTGCGGGGCAGGCCCCCGGGCAATGTAGGCTGTCGAATCGTCTCGGGTGCGTAGCTCAGGGGTAGAGCGCCTGCCTTACAAGCAGGATGTCGGCGGTTCGAAACCGTCCGCGCCCACCAGTGCCAGGACATGAGAAAGGCCCAGGTCGGCCGGGTGGGTACCCGGGGACCTGGGCCTTTGTCGCAAGGTCATCCCCCGGGCCCGCCCGAGGTCGTGGCCCCGCCAGAGGTCACGGTCGCGCCGCCGAGGGTGGCTCCCACGGTGACGGAGCTCGTGCTCCCGCTCGTTGTCGTGGTGGAGGGTGCGATCGTGCCGCCGCCCTGAGAGGTGGTGGGGGGTGTGATCGTGCCGCCCGGTGGGCTCGGCGGAGGCGTGGTCGTGCCCCCGCTCGGGGTGGTGTTGCCGGGCGGTGGCGTGGTCGGGCCGCTCGGAGCGGTGCTGGGCGATGGTGACGTCGGGCCGCCGGTCGTGGTGGTGGCGCCCGTGGTGGTGGCACCGGTCGTGGTGGTGGCGCCGGTCGTGGTGGTGGCGCCGGTCGTGGTGGTGGCGCCGGTCGTGGTGGTGGAGGCGCCCGTGGTGACGGCGCCGGTGCTGGTCCCGCCACCACCGCCCGCGCAGAAACGCGGGTCCGTGACGAACTGGCCGGTCCTCGCGTCCACCGCGACGACCTTGCCGGTACTGGTGTCACGGACGAGCCTGCAGGCCGCGTTCGGGGTCATGACCTTCGCCACCGCCGGGGCCTTCGCTGTTTGCGGCGTGGCCTGCACGTTCATCACGCTCACCGTTCCGGCGAGCGCCGCGGCCAGGCGGGACACGCCCACCACGCGGGGAAGGTGCTTCCGGATGCCCGTCGCCATAGTGCCTCCTTGAGGGGATGGGCTACCTGGCCTCCACCACCCTGGGAAACCGGCCATGACCGTGCCGTTGGCCGGGCGTGACCCCGATGTGACGCGCCGGCGTCCCGGGACGCGGGTGACGAGACCGGCGGCCGACCGGCCGCGATGGGGCGTCGCGCCGGGGTCACGCAGGATCAACGGCGCGGTTACGCCCGACCTCCCACGCTGAGAGCCACGTAGTCCGAACCTGTCCAAGGGGAGATCTTCATGGCGACGAGCATCCGGAAGCGCATTCCGCACATTGTCGGCGCGTCCTGCGTCGCTGCGCTGCTCGCCGGAACGGTGGGTGTGGCGAGTGCCGAGGCGGCGCCTCAGACCGCGAAGGCCACGGCGGAGTCGAAGATGGCCCCCCGCGTGATATGCGGGGGCGTCGTTTTCGCGAACAGGCGTGTGTGCCCCTTGAGACTTCGGCAGGCATTGCGACAGGGGCAGACAGTGGTGACTTTGGCAAAGCAGCCAAAGGTCACGGTGGTCAGGCAGGGGTCGGTCATAACGTTGCTGCAGCAGCAACAGCAGCAACAGCAGCAACAGCAGCAACAGCAGCAACAGCAGCAGCAGCAACAGCAGCAGCAGCAGCAGCAGCAGCAACAGCAGCAGCAGCAGCAGCAGCAACAGCAGCAGCAGCAACAGCAGCAGCAGGGGCAGCAGCAACAGCAGCAGCAACAGCAGCAGCAGGGGCAGCAGCAGGGGCAGCAGCAGGGGCAGCAGCAGGGGCAGCAGCAGGGGCAGCAACAGCAGCAGCAGCAACAGCAGCAGCAACAGCAGCAGCAACAGCAACAGCAGCAGCAACAGCAGCAACAGCAGGGGCAGCAGCAGCAGCAGCAGCAGCAACAGCAGCAGCAACAGCAGCAGCAACAGCAGCAACAGCAGCAGCAGCAACAGCAGCAGCAGCAGCAACAGCAACAGCAACAGCAACAGCAACAGCAACAGCAACAGCAACAGCAACAGCAACAGCAACAGCAACAGCAACAGCAACAGCAGCAGCAGCTGACGCCGGACCAGTCCACCAACACTCTGACGCCGGATCAGTCCACCAACACTCTGACGCCGGACCAGTCCGCCCAGACGCCGGACCAGTCCGCCCAGACGCCTGACCTCAGTTCTCAGGCACCCGATACGTCCTCGAGCTTCAGTGACACGGGCTCCGGTGACACGGGCTCCAGCGACACCGGCTCGGGTGAGGCCGCCTAAGACCCGCGGCCGAGGAACCGGCACACCGAAGACCCCGGCCGTTGCCGGCCGGGGTCTTGGCGTTCACCTCTGCTCGTCCTCGTCCACGTGCTTCAGCCGCATCCGCGCGGCCACCTTGTCCCCGGTCGCCACCTCCGCCCAGAAGCGGTGGCAGGAGACGAACACGGCGAGTTCCCGCTCCCGCTGCCGGAGCTTCTCCACCTCGGCCTGTTCGTCCTCGGTCCAGCCGGGGGAGGCGGGGCGCTCCACCTTGCGCCAGCCGG
This sequence comes from Streptomyces sp. NPDC001634, assembly GCF_040298185.1. NCBI lineage: Bacteria > Bacillati > Actinomycetota > Actinomycetes > Kitasatosporales > Streptomycetaceae > Streptomyces > Streptomyces sp. NPDC001634. The sequence continues at coordinate 66,707 of NZ_JBEOZU010000026.1, forward strand.
TGTCGTCGCTGAATCCGTCCAGCGGCTCCACCGACCAGGGAAGCCGCTTCAGCAGGGCCAGGAGCTCTGCCCGGACCTGATGCAGCTCCTCCTGACCGGCGAGGAGGTCACTCGGAAAGTCATAGGTCGCAGCCACGCCGCAATGCTACGCCTGTTCGATTTTTTGATGCGAGTTGCTTCGGGGACTTCGCCCGAACGGTTGTTCCCGAACACTTGTCCAGTCTCCGGGACCATTGGCCGGGTGCTCACGCTCGCCGAAATCGCCGAAACCCCGCTGACTCTGATGCCCTGCCTCGCCGCGCCCCGAAACAACTCAGGCAAGGCTGTGCAGTTTTGACTGGACAGTCTTAACTGAAGAACATACGGTGGCGTCATGGACCAGAACCCCGAAGGTGTCTCCGAGTCCGCCGCCCGCGCGGCGCGTGACCTGCGGGTGGTGTTCAGCCGGCTGCGGCGCCGTATCAGGGAGGTCGCCGGGGACGACGACCTCACGCCCTCCCAGGTGTCCGCGCTCACCCTGGTGAGCAAGGGCGGCGCCGCCACCGCCAGCACCCTGGCGTCCGCCGAGGGCGTGCGCCCGCAGTCCATGGCCGCCACGCTCGCCGCCCTCGAACAGCACGGGCTGATCCGGCGCAGCCCCGACCCCGAGGACGGCCGTCGCCAGCTGGTCACCCTTACCGAGGCCGGGCGCGAGCGCGTCGAGGGCGACCGGCAGGCCCGGCAGGAGTGGCTGACCCGGGCCCTGCAGGACCGCTTCGACGAGGACGAGCGTCAGACGGTCCTCGCGGCGCTCTCCCTGATGGAACGGCTCACCCGGCCGTGACACCGAAACTCGTCCGCCCGGCCGCCGGGACGGGGCGCTCCGCCCCGGCCGACCGCTTCGATCGCCGGCTGATCGCCCCGATGGTCCTGGGTTCCGTGCTGAACCCGGTCAACTCCTCGATGATCGCCGTGGCGCTCGTCCCGATCGGCGTCGCCTTCGGGGCCCCGCCCGCCAGGACCGCCTGGCTGGTCTCCGCGCTCTACCTCGCCACCGCCGTGGGACAGCCCGTCATCGGGCGACTCGTCGACATGTACGGGCCGCGCCGCCTCTATCTCACCGGTACGGCACTGGTGGGCACCGCCGGGCTCATGGGCGCCCTCGCCCCCTCCCTGGGCGTGCTGATCGCCGCACGGGTGCTGCTCGGCTTCGGGACCTCGGCCGCGTATCCGGCGTCGATGCAACTGACCAGGAGCGAGGCCGAGCGCACCGGGCGGGACAGCCCTACCGGGGTGCTGACCGCGCTGGCCGTGGCCAACCAGACCGTCGCCGTCGTCGGGCCCGCGCTGGGCGGCTTCCTGATCGGCGTGGGCGGCTGGCGTGCCATCTTCACGGTCAATGTGCCACTGTCCGCGGCCTGTCTGGTCCTCGGCGCGCTGTGGCTGCCCGGAGCGACGGTTTCGAACGCCGGGCGGCGCTCCGTGGATCTTCCGGGCATGGTCCTCTTCGCCGCCATGCTCCTGTCCTTCATGTTCTTCCTGATGGACCCGCGGCCCACCCACTGGTGGCTGCCGGTGCTCGCCGTCGCGGCGGCCGCGGGCTTCGCCCTGCGCGAGCTGCGCATGGACCGGCCCTTCATCGACCTGCGGGTGCTCGGCGGCAACGTTCCGCTGCTCGCCACGTATCTGCGCCAGCTCCTCGGCTACACCACCGCCTACTCCTTCATGTACGGCTTCACCCAGTGGCTGGAGGAGGGCCGCGGACTGCACGCGTCCACCGCCGGACTGGTGCTGCTGCCGCTGTCGGTGAGCGCCCTCACCGTCTCCGGCCTCACCGGGCGCCGGGAGGCCGTGCGCGGCAAGCTGCTGGCGGGCGGGCTGGTTCAGGTCGCAGCGTGTGCCGGGCTGCTTCTGCTGGACTCCGGCAGCCCGGTGTGGCTGCTGCTCGCCGCCGGCGTCGTCATGGGCGTACCGCAGGGCCTGATCGGGATCGCCAACCAGAACGCCCTCTACCGGCAGTCCGCTCCCGAGCGCATCGCCTCCGCCGCCGGGCTGCTGCGCACCTTCATGTACCTCGGCGCGCTGGGCGCCTCCGCCGCCGACGCGGGCTTCTTCGCCCACGGCGCCGACACGGCCGGCCTGCACGACCTGGCCCTGTTCACGGCCGCGGGGTCCGTCCTGTTCGTACTGGTCACCCTGTTCGACCGTTCCCTGTCCACCGTCACCCCCCTCTCCGGAAAGGCCTAGCCATGGCTGTCACCACCCTCGACCCGCGCACCGCCCTCGTTGTGATCGACCTCCAGAACGGCATCGTGGGGCGGCCCGTCGAGCCCCACACTGGCCCCGAGGTGGTGGCCCGCAACGTCGAACTCGCCGACGCCTTCCGGGCCCGGGACCTCCCGGTCGTGCTCGTCCGGGTCTCCTTCGCCCCCGACTGGGCCGATGTGGTTCCCGGCCGCACCGAGCGCGCGGCCGGCGCCGGCGCCTTCTCCGAGGGCTGGGACGTCATCGTCGACGAACTGTCCGGTCACCCGGGCGACATCCGTGTCACCAAGCACAACTGGGGCGCCTTCCACGGCACCGACCTCGATGTGCAGCTGCGCCGCCGCGGGGTCACCCAGATCGTGCTGACCGGCATCTCCACCAGCATCGGCGTCGAGTCCACCGCACGGGCCGCGTACGAGCACGGCTACCACGTCACGCTCGCCACCGACGCGATGGCCGACTCCGACGCCGAGGCCCACCGGGGCAGTGTCGAGCGGATCTTCCCGCGCCTCGGCGAGACGGGCACGACGGCCGAGATCCTGGAGCTGCTGGCCAAGACCCACGCGGTCTGACGCACGGGACCGCACCGCCCGCGGACCGTACGGGCCCGGCAGGCCTGCACCGCCCCGCGGGCCGGCCGCGGCCGGCGGCTACCTTTGATCCCCGTGACCCTCGATGATCTGCGTGTCTTCGTCGCCGTCTGCCGGGCCGGAAGTCTGAGCGCCGTGGCCCGGGAGCTCGGCTGCACTCAGTCCGCCGTCAGCCAGCACGTACGGCGGCTGGAGCGCGAGGTGGGGGTCGGACTGGTGGAGCGGCAGTCCCGCGGGGTCGTGCCCACCCGGGCCGGGCGCCTGCTGCACCAGGCCGCCGCGGAGGGGATGTCCGGACTCGACCTGGCGCTGCGCAGGCTGGCGGAGATCGCCCGCGGGGACGGCGGCGTCGTACGGATCGCCACCGGCAGTGTCACCGTCCGGCACTTCATGGCCGGGGCAGTTGCCGAGTTCCGGCGGCTGCATCCGGGGGTCAGCCTGGAGTTTCAGACCGAGAGCTCCAGCCGGAGCTGTTTCGACGCGCTGCGGGAGCCGGGGCTCGACCTCGCCTGGGTGACCCTGGGGGCGCCCGTGCGCGGGGTCGAACAGCGGCCCGTCGTCCACCTGCCCTGGGTCCTCGCCGTGCCCGCCGACGACGAACTCGCCGGGCGGGAGCGCGTCGAGGCCGCCGACCTGGCCGGGCTGCGCCTCATCGGACTGCCCGACGGCTCCACCTCACGCACCCAACTCAACACCGCCTACGCCGAGTTGGGCATACCGGCGGTTGCCTCCGACACCAGCGTCGCCGACTGGGACACCGCCATTCTGCTCGCCGAACTCGGCGTCGGTCACGCGGTCGTCCCCGACCTGCCCGGCTGGCGAGCCCAAGGCCGGCCCCCCGGACTGCGGTTCATCCCCGTACCCGAGCTGCCGCCCCTCGCCGTCGGCTGGGCGGTACGCCGCTGGGACACCCTGTCCCCGTCGGCCCGCGCCTTCGCCGACGCGGTCACCCGGCACAACACCGAGCCCTGACGGCTCAGGAGTCCAGGAACGACCAGCCCAACTCCCGTACCAGCCGCGTCGCCACCGGCACCGCCACCCCGTGCCGCTCGGCCTCCCGCAGCAACGCCCCGCCGATCGCGTCGAGTTCGAGCGGACGTCCCGCCTCCGCGTCGCGCTGCATCGACGACTTCATCTCCGCCGGGAAGGCGTCGTAGCGGGCGAGCGCCACCGCCGCGTCCGTGGCCGCGCCGCTCGCCAGACCCACAGCCGCGGTCTCCTCCACCAGGGACACCAACTCCTCGCGGTAGCGGGTGCGGATGTCGCCGAGCGGCACGCCGTACCGCGTCGTCAGCAGCGCGAACGGGGCGAGGAACGCCATCTTCGCCCACAGGGCCGCCGCCTCCCCGTCCAGGACGCCGACCTTCACCCCCGCCCACTCCAGGGCCCCGGCGAGCCGGTCGAGCCGGCCGCGCGCCACGGTGTCCCCGGTGAGGTCGATCTCGACGAACGGGCTGCCGTGCTCGATCACCCCGGGCGCGAGGCGGGTCGACTCGACCCGGATGACAGCGGGCGCCACCCGTCCCACGCCGTAGCGCCGGCGCAGCGCCGCCGGGTGCTCCACGCCGTTCAACAGCGGTACGACGAGGGCGTTCTCGTCCAGTGCCTTCGCCGGGACGCGCTCCAGCGCGGCGTCCAGTGCGGTGTGCTTGACGGCGACGAGCACGATGTCGGCCGGCTCGCGCAGTTCCGTGTCCGCCTCGACCCGGGCCAGGAACTCGCCGAACCGGTCGCTGCGGACGCGGATGCCGTCCTCCCGCAGCGTCCGCGCGGTCTCCTCGCCCGCCAGACAGATCACCCGGTGTCCGGCCCGGGCCAGCAGCGCGGCGAGCAGACCGCCGACACCGCCCGGACCCAGGACCGCCACCGTGAGGTCGTCGTTCGTCATTTCCGTCCCCGATCCTCGCGCCGGGTCCCCGGTCCGAGGACCCTCGGCGATGATCACAAAGGGCGCCGAGTCCAGTCAATCCTCGGAGAAACTTGCCGATCTCCAAGGAAAAGCTGGGGATTGGCTGAGGGATTGGGCGGATGCCGTCGCTCTACAGCTGAAGCTGAACCGAGGACCCAGGCTCCAGCAGATGCAGACGGTCCCTCAGGCCCGCCCGGTCGAACGCCTTGGTGAGCGTGAAGCCGTCCTGGGTGAAGTGGGCCCAGTGCTCGAAGTGCAGCGGGACGACATGGCGGGCGCCGAGGATCCGGGTCGCCTCCGCCGCAGCCTCGCTCGTCAGCGTCAGCGGGGCGTCCGGGACGAGCGGGGTACGGGCGGCGCCGGCGAACAGGACGGCCACGTCGACCGGACCGAGGCGGCCGGCGATCGTACGGACCACGTCGAGGGAGGCGTTGTCGCCGCTGACGTACACCGTCGGCAGGCCCTCACCGGACAGGACGAAGCCGGTGACCTCGCCGACGAGCGGCTCGCTGCCTTCGGGGCCGTGCAGCGCGGGCACGGCGGTCACTCGCAGCACACCGCCGTCCGGGCGCGGCAGCGCCACGTGCTCCCAGGACGGCAGGGCCTGCACGGGGGCGCCGATACGGTCGTACGCCGATGCCGTGGACAGGGTCAGCGGGGCCTCGGCGAGGTAGCTCCGGCCTGCCGTGTCGAGGTTGTCGGGGTGCTGGTCGTGGGAGAGGAGGACGGCGTCGACCGGGGCGATCTTTGCCGCCGGGAGGGCGGGGCCGGCCGTCTTCACCAGGCTGCGCGAGCCGATCGGGTACTCACCGGGGGCGTCGAAGGTCGGGTCCGTGAGCAGGCGTACGCCGCCCAGTTCGAGGACGGCGGTGGGGCCGCCCACGTAGAGGATGTCGACAGTGGTCATGCCCTGCACAATCCGGCGCGGGACCGGGCCTATTCCCCGATTCACGGGACGGCGGGTCCGGGCGTTTCGCGAGCGGGCGGAAATCCGCGGGGTGATGGCGCGACACTGGAGGCATGTGCCGCAGTATCAAGACGCTCCGACCGCCCGCCATCCCCGAGGACGCCACGGAGGAGGAGATCCGCGCCGCCGCGCTCCAGTTCGTGCGCAAGGTCTCCGGTTTCCGTGTTCCGGCCGTCCATAACCGTGAGGTGTTCGACCAGGCGGTGGATGCGATCGCCGAGGCCACCGCTGAACTGCTCGCCGGTCTGGAGGTACGGGGAGGGCGGGGCCGGGAGGCTACTCCCGTGATGCGGGGCGGCGCATGAGGTAGGCGGCGTTGTCTGCCGTGAGCAGGGGCGCCACGGATATGCCTGTCGCTTGCCGGCTCGTGCCCGGCGGCCGGCCGCCGAGGTGCGCGTGCGCAAGGTCTCCGGTTTCCGTGTCCCGGCCGTCCATAACCGTGAGGTGTTCGACCAGGCGGTGGATGCGATCGCGGAGGCCACCGCTGAACTGCTCGCCGGTCTGGAGGTGCGGGGAGGGCGGGGCCGGGAGGCTACTCCCGTGATGCGGGGCGGCGCATGAGGTAGGCGGCGCCGCCGCCCGCCGCGAACAGGGCCGCCACCGACACGCCCGTCGCCAGCCAGCTCGTGCCCAGCCACTGGCCGCCGAAGTAGCCGAGGGCCACGCTGTACGCGGCCCAGGCGATGCCCGCCAGCGCCGACCAGGGCAGGAAGTCGCGGGCACGGCGGTGGGCGGCGCCCGCGCCGAGGGAGACGACCGAGCGGCCCGCGGGCGCGAACCGGGCGAGGATCACCAGCGCACCGCCGCCGTGCGCGAGCGCCGCACCGAGACGTTCCTGCGCGTTCGTCAGCCGGCGTGAACGGGCTATCGCGCGGTCCAGCCGGGCGCCGCCGCGCCAGGCCAGCCGGTACGCCACCAGGTCGCCCAGGACCGAGGCCGTCGCCGCGCAGAGAGCGAGCGCCAGGACGTCCGGCACGTTCGCGACGGCCGCGGTCGCCGCCGTGATGACCAGGACGCCGCTCGGCAGCAGGGGCAGAAAGACATCCAGCAGCACGGACAGGGCCACCACGGCATAGATCCAGGGCGTGCCGGTCAGCCACCCCACACTCTCGAGCACCGCGAACTCCCCGTCCGACTCCCCCGTAGGCAACTGCGTGCCGCGGTGTCGCGGGGGGCGGCAGGAGCGGCCTGTGACAGCCGTAGAGCGTACGCGGCGGTTGTGACAAGTGATGCACGGGGGGCCGGTGAGGCGGTCCCGGCCCCGCCGGGGTCGGGCAAACGCACGGCGCCCACCCCGGGACCAGGGAGTGGGCGCCGTCGTACGCGTGGGCCGGATCAGACAGCGACGGGCTTCGAGGCCCGCTCCTTCCCGGCGGTGGCCGAGCGGGAGGCGAAGAGGCGGTCGAGGCCGAACGCGCCGGAGCCGGTGAAGACCAGCAGCAGGAACGACCAGCAGAACATCACCGACGGCTCGCCGCCGTTCTGGATCGGCCACAGCCCGCCGGGCTGGTGCACATCGAAGTACGCGTACGCCATCGCGCCGGAGGCGACGAACGCGGCACCGCGGGTGCCGAGGCCGACCAGCGTCAGGGCGCCGGCGACGAGCTCGATCACGGCGGCGTACCAGAACGGCCAGGTACCGGTGGGGACGGTGCCGCCGTTGGTGCCCGCCGCGCCGCCGAGGACGCCGAACAGCGAGGCGGCGCCGTGGCAGGTGAAGAGCAGTCCGAGGACGATGCGGAACAGGCCGACGACATACGGCTGGGCGCTGTCGAGGCGTGCAGTCATGTGGGGGCTCCTTCGGCCTGGTTTCGGTCCGCGAACGGACGCGTCCCGGGGACGGAAACCGAGTGGGGCCCCTAGGTTAGGCAGACCTAATCAATGCTTGCAAGTTCAACATTCTTCAACGGGTCCGATTCCGCCCGGGGTTCCGCTTCCGCCGCCGCCGTACGCAGCACCGCTCGCGCCACCGCGTCGGCGTCCGACAGCGTGACCGAATCCACACCGGGCCGGGCGCCCGCCGCGGTCACCCAGTGCACGCCTTCCGTGGGCACGCCGAACGCGAACCGCCGTGGGTGCGCGATCCCCTGACGGTCGATCAGACGGTAGGGGCGCGGTGTCACGTCCAGGCCTCCGGTTTCGTAACCGTCCACCGTGTGCGGACGGCATTCGCCCGAGCGGAACAAGCCGGCGAGGAGTTCGTCGGCGGTCGTCCGCAGATCCGGCTCCGGCAACCGCGCCTCGACGAGTGTGCGAACGCGTACGGTCGAGCCCGGGATGTCGGGGGAGTGCGCGACCCAGGCCCCGCTCTCGGCCCGTACCTCCAGGAGCGGGCCCACGACCTCCAGGACGCCCGCCTCGATCAGCGCGGTCATCTCCTCGATGCGCCGCCTGGGCGGACCGATGGACAGGAAGGCGTTGAGCGGGGTGTACCAGCGGTCCAGATGGTCCCGGCGGGAGGCGCCGGACAGACCGGCGTGATCGACGATCAGACGCACCTCGTTGCGCAGGTCGCGCAGCACGTCCAGGGCGGCCTTGAGCGGCCCCTCGACATTGCCGAGCGCGGCCTGCGCCGCATCCTCACGGAGGTGGTCGAGCAGCCAATCACGCCACTGCGAGGGCGAGTTGAAGGTGTGTCCCAGGTACGGCCGGGAGACGCGGTCCCAGCACCAACGGTCGGCCGGGGGGATGCCGGACTCGTCGAGGAGAGCGCCCTCCTCGGGGCTGCGGTGAGCGGTGGCGAGAAATCGGTCCCGGAACTCCGGCAGTTCGGTCGCCCGGCGCGCCAACAGGGCCTCGTAGTAGACCGTCTCCACCTCCTTCGCCACCAACGGCCATATCTCGGCCAGGAAGTCCGGGGCCTCCCCCGAGTCCGCGCGCTTACGGAAGCGGGCTGTCACCTCGCCCGTCAGCAGCAGCGGCGTGTGCCGGCCGTAGGGACCCTTCGCGTTGTCGCCGCGCGCCTGGTACGGGACACCGCGGCGGGAACCGGCGTACAGCCGCGGCTCGCGGCCCGAGGCCCGGTAGCGCAGCCCCTCGGCGGTGCGCACGAAACGGCCGCCGCGGCCCGTCGTCAGCAGGGCCATGTGGTCGAAGAAGTTGAGGCCAAGACCGCGCAGCAGAACCGGTTCGCCGGGTGCGAGCGGGGAGAGGTCGATGTCCGCCGGGTTGGCGGGCGGGATGTGGCGCAGACCGTGGCGGGCCGCGTGCGCGGCGAGCTCCCGCAGGCCGGGCTCGGCGACCGTGGGGAGGTGGCCCTGGGCGAGGACCACGGCGGACAGGCCGGTCAGGGTGCGGCCGGTGGAGAGGGTGAGCGCCTGGCGGCCGTCGGGGGCGTCCAGCAGGCGTATCGCGCGGGCGGTGTGCACCTCGACCCGTATCGCGTCCGGCGCGCCGCCCGCCACCCGGGTGAACACCCATTCAAGGTAACGGCCGTACTGGGCCCGGGTCGGATAGTCGTCCGGCCCCAACTCCTGCTCACCACCCTGCCCGTGTGCCCATTCGTACAGACTCGGCCCCGGACGGATCGGCCCCGCGCACTCCACACTCTCGTCGGTGAACAGCGTCACCTGGCAGGCCACCGTGTTCATCAGCAGCTCCGGGGACTGCGCGGTGCGCCAGACGTGACCGGGGCCCGGCGGCGCCGGATCGACGACGTGAACGGTCAACCGCACGCCGGGCGCGAGGAGTTCCGGGGCGGAGGCGCAGAGACGTTCCAGGACGCTCGTGCCGCGCGGGCCCGCGCCGACGAGGGCGAGGGAGACCGGCGCGGATTCCACGGTCACGGCAGACAAAACGGGTGACTCCCGGGCATGTGGGGGGCGCAGGGCAGCGGAACCGCCCGCTGGAAGCGGACGGTCCGCCTCATCATGCCTTCGTGGGCCAAGGAAGCCAACGCGCGCCCCACACGCCCCGGATGTCCCTCATGAGGTGGTCAGGGAGGACTCCTCCACGGTCGTCAGACGCGCCTTTCCGGTCCCGTCCGGGCGCGCTTGGTCGAGCCGCAGCGAGGCGGAGCGGCCGCGCAGGGTCAGCGTCATGAGCTGGTTGCCGAACCAGGGCCCGCCCGTGCAGCGCCAGTCGAGCGCTGTGCGGTGGTTGCGCCCGTGTCGGGCGAAACGGCGGCCCAGGGCGCGCCCGAGGCCGCTCCAGCCGAAGCGGAAGCCGAGCTTTACGGAGAGCGGGACGGAGTTGTGGACGGGGGAGCAGGTCAGCTGGAGGACCCGGGCGTCGGGCCCGCCGCCCGGCCACTCGGGCTCGGCGACATACGCGTGATGGACATCACCCGACAGCACGCAGACGCTCGCCGGCGCCCCCGGCCCCGTACCCGCCTCGGCGACAAGGCCCGCAAGCGCCTCGAACGACTCCGGGAACGCCGCCCAGTGCTCCAGGTCGGCCCGTTGGCGCAGGTTCTCGCCGAAGCGGCCCCAGCGGGCGCCGCGCTCGCCGCGGCACAGGGCGGCGTTCCACGCCTCGGCGTCGTGCACCAGGTGGGGGAGCAGCCAGGGCAGGGAGGTGCCGATCAGGAGGTGGTCGCAGGTGTCGCGCGTGCCGAGCGCCTGCTCCCGCAGCCACTGCGCCTCGGCCGGGTCCAGCATCGCCCGCCCGTCCTCGTCGAGGACCCGTGCCGCCCTTGTGTCCAGCATCACGACCCGTACGCGGCCGAAGTCCCGGCGGTAGCTCCAGCGGACCGAGGCCGGGTGGGTGTCGGCCTGGGCCGCGTACGCGCGCAGCACGTCCGTGCCGTCGGGAGTCTCGCGCACCGCGGCGTAGAGCGGGTCGGCGGCCAGTTCCGCCGGGGACAGATTGCCGAGGTGCTGGTGGACCCAGTACGACATCAGGCCGCTCAGCAGCCGCTCGCGCCACCAGGCGGTCGCGCGCATACCGGCGAGCCAGGAGGCGCTGGTGTTCCAGTCGTCGATGATGTCGTGGTCGTCGAAGATCATGCAGCTGGGCACCGTGGACAGCAGCCAGCGGATCTCGGGGTCCAGCCAGGACTCGTGGTAGAGCCAGGTGTACTCCTCGTAGTCCGCCACCTGGCTGCCCGGAGGGTCGGCGAGGCCGCGGCGCGAGGCGATCCGGTCGCGGATCGCCCGGGACGTCTCGTCCGCGTACACCTGGTCGCCCAACAGCAGCAGCACATCGGGGCGTTCGGAGTCCGGGGCGGCGGCGAGGCGGGCCGCCAGTGTGTCCAGTGCGTCGGGGCCCACCGGGTCCTTCTCGCCGACGGGCGGGGCGGCCCAGCGGCAGGAGCCGAAGGTGACGCGGACCACCTCGGGGTCGGCCGTACGGATGACGGAGGGTGGGAAGGGCGAGTCGGGCAGCGGCCACACGGGTGTGCCGTCGAGCAGCACCTCGTACGTCTGCGCAGTGCCCGGCGCAAGTCCGGTCACGGGGACGAGGGCGTAGTGGTGCCCGGCGATCTGGAAGGTGCGGGCCGTGCCGCGGGCGCCGTCGGCGCAGCGCACCTCGGCGGTGCACGGGCGGCTCGCCTCGACCCAGACGGTCGCGGACGAGCCGTCCACATATCTCAGCAGCGGTCCCAGGCGCAGTCTCGCCACGGCGATCCCCTCCTCCGTCGCCCCGTACGGTACGGAACGACGGAGGTCAGCGGGGAGGTTCCGGACGTCAGCAGTTGGCGAGGTAGCCCTGCAGCGCGGGGTGGGGGTGTTGAGGAGCGGGCGAAGGAATGCTCGCGGGGGTGTGTTGCGGTGAGGTGTGCGTTCGGTAAGAAAGTAATGACGTGAACATGACATAGCAAGGGGTCGACGGTCGCGTACCATGGACCGAGTGGAAGGGGAGTAGCTCTTCGCCGGACCGTCGACATACTGCTCAGCTCGTCTGAGCCGGCGCCCGGAGGCGGATCCCGCAAGGATCGGCCAGCGAGACCTTCGGCAAGCAGTGCACGCCCGTGCCGTACGGCACGGGTGATCCGTGTGCTGCCGTGCCGAGGTGTCGCAGCAGTCACAGCACTCTCGGCGGGGCAGCCCCGACCGATTGAGGAAAGTTGATCAGCATCACCGTCCTGGCGCTCGTCTTCGGCGTCGTCTTCCTGGCCGAGCTGCCTGACAAGACGGCCCTTGCCGGACTCGTCCTCGGTACGCGTTACCGCGCCTCGTACGTCTTCGCCGGCGTCGCCGCCGCCTTTCTGCTGCATGTCGTGCTCGCCGTGGCGGCGGGCAGCGCGCTGACCCTGCTGCCCCAGCAGATCGTGCACGCGATCACCGGTGTGCTCTTCCTCGGCGGCGCCGCCGTGCTGCTGATGAAGAAGGACGACGGCGAGGAGGAGATCCGCCGGCCCGAGAACCAGAGCTTCTGGAAGGTGTCGACGGCGGGCTTCATGCTCATCCTGGTCGCCGAGTTCGGCGACCTCACCCAGATCATGACCGCGAACCTCGCGGCCCGTTACGACGATCCCCTGTCGGTGGGCCTCGGTGCGGTCCTCGCTCTGTGGGCGGTCGCGGGCCTGGGCATCGTCGGCGGCAGGGCGCTGATGAAGAAGGTGCCGCTGCGGCTGATCACGAAGGTCGCCGCGTTGCTGATGCTGGGGCTCGGCATGTGGAGCCTGTACGAGGCCGTGGCGGCGTGACGGTGGCGGGCGCGGCGGGGTGCCGGTGCGGGGTGTCCGCCCGGCGTCCGCGCGGTGTCCCGCGGGTGTCCTTCCGATGGCCGTGCCGCAGGTGTCGGCTTCGTCGCAGGTCGGCAGCGGTGGCGCGAGCGGGACCCGTTTTGTATCGTGAAGGAACAAAGTGGCTCCCGCCCGCTTCCCCTGACCGGCGGGCGGGGCCGCCTTGTCCCCGGGGGTGCTCGCCGGCCCCCTCCCCGCGCCTTGGAGTCATGCCGATGACGGCCACGACCGTTCTCACCGCCCGTGCCCTTCTGCTGGACATGGACGGGACCCTCGTCAACTCCGATGCCGTCGTCGAGCGCTGCTGGCGACGCTGGGCCGAACGGCACGGTCTGGACGCCGACGAGGTGATGAAGGTCGTGCACGGCCGCCAGGGCCATGCCTCGATGGCGGCCCTGCTGCCGGACCGCCCGATGGAGCAGAACCTCGCCGACAATGCCCGCATGCTCGCCGAGGAGACCGCCGACATGGACGGCGTGGTCGAGGTCCCAGGCGCCGCCGCGTTCCTCGCCACCCTCGCCGGCCTCCCGCACGCCCTTGTGACCTCGGCGGACGTGGCGCTGTCCACGGCGCGGATGGCGGCCGCGGGTCTGAAGCTGCCCGATGTGCGGATCACCGCCGAGTGCGTGGGCGCGAGCAAGCCGGACCCCGAGGGCTTCCTGAAGGGCGCCGCCGAACTGGGTGTCGCCCCCGAGGACTGTGTTGTCTTCGAGGACTCCGGCGCGGGTATCGCCGCGGGGCGCGCCGCCGGGATGCGGGTGGTCGGCGTGGGCCCCCGGGCCGGACTGCACCGCCCCGACATCCTGGTCCCGGACCTCACGCGGGTCCGCGCGGAGGAGGCGGCGGACGGGACGATCCGACTGCACATCGGCTGACCGGGGAGAGCGCCTCCCGCCGGGGCGCCTCAGGACTGGTTCGTCTCCGACTCCAGCTTCTCCCTCGTTTCCGCCCCGTACACGCCCGGATCGTCCTGTGTGATGCCGCGGGTGAACTGGTAGTTGCGGACGGCGCTCTCCACCTGGCTGTCGTAACTGCCGTTCACGGGGCCGGCGTAGAGGCCCACCTCGCGCAGGCGCTGCTGGAGTTCGGTGACTTCGGGGCCCTGGTCGCCGAGTCTCAGGACCTGGACGCTGCGCTTGGCTTGGCCGTTGCCCGGGGTCGCCGACAGCGTGCCGGTGGCCCGCACGGTCGTCGGTGGCTGGCTCGGGGTGGCCGAGGCGGGCGGCGCCGGGGACGCGCTCGACGCCGGCGCCGAGGGTGACGGGCTCGCCTTCGGCAAGGACGGTGCCGCCCTCGTCGTGGGCGCCGCTGCGAACGCCGTGGACGGCGGTGCCGACGTCGGCTTCGGCGACGACACCTCCGGCACGCTCGCCCGGATGTCCTCGGGCAGCGCCCCGTCCCGCTCCGGGGGGTTGTACGTGAACAGTCCACTGGCCAACCCGGCGGCCGCCACCACCGTGACCACCGCGCCGCCGACGGCCAGCAGCACAGTGCGCCGCCGACGCCGGGGCGGCTCGTCGTCCGAGTGCGGGGGCGCGGCGGGGCCGCCGGGCACGGCCGCGAGGGGAGTGGTCTCGTCCGCGACCCCGAGTGGCGCGGTCTCCCCCGCTGATGCCGCAATCCGTACGGTCTCGTCCGCGTCCTTTGCGGACCGTTCGTTCCCGTCCGGCGCCGCGGTGAACCGATGGGCCCCCTCGGGCGTGGACCGTTCGGCCCTCTCGGGCGTGGACCGTTCTGCCCCCTCGGGCGTGGACCGTTCTGCCCCCTCGGGCGTGGACCGTTCTGCCCCCTCGGGCGTGGACCGGTCAGCGCTGCCGGACGTGGACCGCTCGGCTTCTTCGGACACGGCCGTGAGGCGCATCGTCTCGTCGGGCGCCGTAGTCCGCGCCGCATCGGCCTCCGTCGCGGTGACGCCCAACTCCACATACGGCCGTATCCGCAGCGGATCGAAGTCCTCCGCCGCTGCTGCCTCCGCCGTACGCGCGTCCCGGAGCGCGTCGGACGCCCGTCGGGCGCACCCGCACGACGGCGTGCCGTCCGGCCGCCGGGGTGCGGCGCACTCCGGGCAGGCCTGTCCGTTCGATCCGTTCATGCGTGGGTCCCCTCCCCGCCGAATTCCAGAAATTATGCAGATCTCCCTCACGGAATCTCCCAGGAGCCCCCGGAATCGCTCCTTCCCATCAGTACTCAACAGGCCATAACCGGCCACACCGACCACGATGGGAGTGCACGATGGACGAGCGGAGGTCGTAGGACCGTCCCGGGAGGCCTTCATGACCGATGACACGCAGGGCAGGGCGGGCGAGGCGGACATAACGGGCGAAGTTGCGCCCCTCGCGAGGCTCCACCCGGCCCCCGCCGACGAGAGCGTGCGCGGCTCCGTCCTCATCTCCATCGGCGCGCTGCTGCTGGGCATGCTGCTCGCCGCCCTCGACCAGACGATCGTGTCGACGGCGCTGCCCACCATCGTCAGCGACCTCGGCGGCCTGGAGCATCTGTCGTGGGTGGTCACCGCCTATCTGCTCGCCTCCACCGCGGCGACCCCGCTGTGGGGCAAGCTCGGTGACCAGTACGGGCGCAAGAAGCTGTTCCAGGCCGCGATCGTGATCTTCCTGATCGGGTCGGCGCTGTGCGGCATGGCGCAGAACATGCCCGAACTCATCGCCTTCCGCGCCCTTCAGGGCCTCGGCGGCGGCGGGCTCATGGTGTTGTCGATGGCGATCGTCGGCGACATCGTCTCGCCCCGGGAGCGCGGCCGTTACCAGGGGCTGTTCGGCGCGGTCTTCGGCACGACCAGCGTGCTCGGACCGCTCCTCGGCGGCCTGTTCACCCAGCACCTCAGCTGGCGCTGGGTGTTCTACGTCAACCTGCCCGTCGGTGTCGTCGCCCTCCTCGTGATCGCGGCCGTTCTGCAGATCCCCAGGAAGGCGGAACGGCATGTCATCGACTACCTCGGCACCTTCCTCATCGCCTCCGTCGCCACCTGCCTGGTCCTGGTCGCCTCGCTCGGCGGTACGACCTGGAGCTGGACCTCACCGCAGATCATCGGCCTCGGGGTCCTCGGCGCCGTCCTGCTCGTGGCCTTCGTGCTCGTCGAACGCCGGGCCGCCGAACCCGTCCTCCCGCTGAAGCTGTTCCGCGTCCGGACCTTCACGCTCTCCGCGGTCATCAGCTTCATCGTCGGCTTCGCGATGTTCGGCGCGATGACGTACCTCCCGACGTTCCTGCAGATCGTCCAGGGCATCTCGCCGACCTTGTCCGGCGTGCACATGCTGCCCATGGTGGTCGGCATGCTGCTGTCGTCCACCGCCTCCGGCCAGATCGTCAGCCGTACCGGCCGCTGGAAGGTGTTCCCGGTCGCGGGCACGGCCGTCACCACGATCGGTCTGCTCCTGCTCCACCAGCTCGACGAGAACAGCAGCACCGCGGAGATGAGCGGCTACTTCTTCGTCTTCGGCCTGGGCCTCGGCCTGGTCATGCAGGTCCTCGTGCTGATCGTGCAGAACGCGGTCGCCTACGAGGACCTCGGCGTCGCCACCTCCGGCGCCACCTTCTTCCGTTCCATCGGCGCCTCGTTCGGCGTGGCCGTCTTCGGCACGATCTTCGCGAGCCGGCTCGGTGACAAGCTCGTGGCGGCGCTCGCCGGCCGGTCGCTCCCCGCCGGGGTCACCCCGGACGCCCTGAAGGCCGACCCGCGCGGCATCCGGGCCCTCCCGGCCGCCGCACGGCCCGCCGTCCTGCACGCGTTCGCCTCCTCCATCACCGACGTCTTCCTGTACGCCGCCCCCGTCGCCCTCCTCGGCTTCGTACTGGCGTGGTTCCTGCGCGAGGACAGACTGCGGGGCTCGGTGACTGCGCCTGACGTGACGGAGACGCTGGCGAGCAACCCGGTGCAGCGCTCCTCGTACGACGAGGTGTGCCGGGCACTGTCCCTGCTCGGCTCGCGCGAGGGGCGGCGGGAGGTCTACGACAAGATCACCAAGCGGGCCGGGTACGACCTGCTGCCCGCGGCGAGCTGGCTGCTGCTGCGGATCAAGAAGTACGGCTGGGCCGAGCCCGGGGTGCTCGCCGAGCGCAGCACCGTCCCGCTGCACATCATCCTGGCCGCCGCGCGGCAGCTGGAGGAGCGGCGCCTGGCGGTGCGCGAGGGGCTCGACCTCGTCCTCACCGAGCAGGGCCGCGAGGTCGCCGAACGCCTCGCCAAGGCCCGCGAGGAGTCCCTGGCCGAACTGCTCGGCGACTGGTGGGGCCCGGACCGTCCGACCGATCTGAGCAAGCTGGTCGAGGAACTGAACAGGGAGATGTGCGGCTCGGACGCGGAACGCCCACGCCCGCGCGACCGTTCGTCGTCGCGGCCGACGGGACGGCCCTAGGCCCTGTGGTCAAACTCCCGCCTGCCCGGCGACGCCCGGCACGCACTCCGCCAAGCTCTCGGCTTCGCTCGAGCAGGGGGGACCCCCATGACGCCGCCGGCCCGCCCTCCGGGTGGACGACGGGAGTCTGACGACAGGACCTAGGACAGCTGCTTGCTGAACCAGTGCTCCGCATACGACGACGAGTTGTACGGTTCGATTTCCGTATAGCCGAGGCGGGCGTACAGGGCGCGGGCCTCCACCAGGTCGTTGCGGGTGTCCAGGACGATCCGCCGCGCGCCGAGCACACGGGCCGTGCCCTCGGCGGCGCCCACGAGGAGCGCGGCCCCGCCCCGGCCGCGCAACTCCCTGCGCAGGAAGACCCGCTTGAGCTCGGCGGTCCCGGCGTCCAGCAGCCGTACGCCCGCGGTCCCCGCCGGCTCGCCCTCGTGCCGGGCCACCAGCAGCGCCCCGCGGGGCGGCGCCAGACCGTCGCCGTCGTTGGCCGCAATCTCGCGCTCCAGCTCGTCCGGATCGGTCGTGCGTCCCTCGTGCACCTCGTACCACCGGTCGCTGACCTCCGTGTAGTACGCCCGCCAGAGGGCGGCGGCGACGGGGGAGCCGACGGGTTCCGGGGCGATGATCCAGGTCATGACGGGCATTGTCAGGCGGATGCGGCCACCTTGCGCAAGCGAATATGCGTGACCTCCGGCGAGTCCAGCACCTGGGTCTTCCGCCACTCGATGTGCTCGTCGCCGAGGTTGTCGAACAGTCGCCGCCCGCCGCAGGCAAGCACCGGGACGACATGCAGCAACAGCTCGTCCAGCCACCCTTTCCGGATGAACTGCTGCACCAGGTCCGCGCCGCCCGCGAGCGAGACGTCCTTGTCGCCCGCCGCCTCGCGCGCCAGCTCCAGCGCGCGCCCGGGGCCCTCGGTGACGAAGTGGAAGGTCGTGCCGCCCTTCTTCACCACCGACTCACGGGGGTGGTGGGTGACGATGTACACGGGCGCGTGGAAGGGCGGCTCGTCGCCCCACGGGATCTCCCCGGTGATGTACATGCCGTGGCCCATGACCACCGCTCCGGGCCGTTCGACGTGCTCGGCGAGCAGCTCGTCGTCGGGACCGCCCGTGCCGCCCACCATCCCTTGCATCCGCCGGAACGTGCGCGTCCCGTACACCCAGGAGTGCAGCCGCTCCCCGCCGATGCCCAGGGGATGCTCGCGGCCCGACTCCGGGCCCGCGATGTATCCGTCGAGCGACATGGCCAGCCGTGCGATGACCTCACCCATGACAACCTCCTTGTTCCCGGGCGGCCCCTGCGCCCTCCACCCCTGCGTCGAACGGGACGGCCGTGAATCGACACGCCCGTCCCACGAAATCCGGAGACTGGTCGCATGAACCGCACCGACAGGCTGTACGCCCTGGTCGAGGAGTTGCGTGCCGCCGCTCCCCGCCCGCGCAGCGCGCGTACGCTCGCCCGCCGCTTCGAGGTCAGCGTCCGGACGATCGAGCGAGACCTCGCCGCGCTCCAGCAGTCCGGGGTGCCGGTCCACGCCGAACCGGGCCGGAGCGGCGGCTACGTACTGGACCCGGCGCGCACCCTGCCGCCGCTGACCATCACCCCGGCGGAGGCGACCGCGCTCGCCGCCGGGCTGCGCGCACTGGACGGCACGCCGTTCGAAGCGGACGCGCGCAGCGCACTGCACAAGGTGCTCGCGGTGATGCCGCAGCGCGAGCGCGCGGCGGCGACCGAGCTCGCCGGGCGCGTGAGGCTGCTCATACCGCCCTCGCGGCCGCCGCGGCCCGCCGAACCGGCCGTCCCCGGGCCCGTGCGGGAGGCGCTGTCGGCGGGACGGGTGCTGCGGCTGGAGTACGCCGACGCGGCCGGCACGGTCACCGGCCGTGAGGTCGAACCGCTCGTCTTCCTCGGCGGCGACGAGCACTGGTACCTGGTCGCCTGGTGCCGGCTGCGCGCGGCCGTACGCGGCTTCCGGCTGGACCGGATCCGGGCGGTCGAGGCGCTTGCCGAGCGGTCCCCGCACCGCCCCGTCGACCTGTCCGAACTCGACCGGCTCGGCTCCGACGTGGTGCCCCTGACCGAGCTGGGAATGTGACGGCAATCACCGACAGGGTGTTGTCGCGTACACCGCCGAGGCTGGTGCCCGTTCCCGACGGACGTACGAGCCCGTAGCCGGGCCGACACTCGCGAAAGGCCGCAGCCATGACACCGACCACGACCGGCAGCACCCTCACCCCCGCAACCGGCATCGCCCTCTTCGAGCGCTGGACGGCCCTGTGGAACGGGGACTTCCGCGAACCGGAGAGCTTCCTCGCCCCCGGCTTCCGCATCCGCTTCGGCAACAGCCCCGACAGCGCGGAGGCAACCGACATGATCCACGGCCCGCGGGGCATCGTCGAGTTCATCGCCGCCTTCCGGGCCACGCGGCCCGATCTGCGCTACGCCGTCGACGGCACCCCTCTCGTCGACACCGAGCAGGGCAGCGTGGCGTCCCGCTGGTACGTCTCGGGGGAGGACGTGGACAGTGCGACGCGGGAGAAGAGCGGGATCGACCTGTTCGAGGTGGTCGAAGGGCGGATCGCGGCCGTCTGGTCGGTGACCGGGCTGCGCCGGTTCGCCCCGTGACGCCTGCCGGGTGAGGGTGGCCTTCCGGTTGTCCTCGGCTCGTTTGGGGGCGCCCGTCCGGGCAACCCGGGCGGGAGACGGCCCGCTGGGCCGAGAGACCGGAAGGCATTCATGTCCACAGGCGTGATCATCGCTCTGATCGTGATTGTTGTCGTGGCGGCCGTCGTCGCGGGCGCGGCCGCCGTGTCCCCGCGTGCTCGGGGCCCACTCGGAGGCGGAGGCCTCCGGCGCCGCTTCGGGCCCGAGTACGAGCGGACAGTGGCCCGGCACGACGGCGACGCCGAGGCCGCCGAGCGCGACCTCACCGAGCGGCTCAAGCGGTACGGCTCGCTGCGCGAGCAGCCGCTGGAGCCGGCCGAGTGCGCACGGTACGCGGCGCGGTGGGCGGCCGCGCAGGAGCATTTCGTCGACTCCCCGGGGGAGGCGGTCGCCGAGGCGGACCGGCTGCTCGCGGAGCTGGCGGGCGCGCGGGGCTTCCCCGACGCCGGTCGCTACGAGGAACAGCTCGACGCGTTGTCCGTGCACCATGCCCAGCACGTCCACGGCTACCGCCGACTGCACCGGGCCGCCCACGCCCCGACCGCCGGCACCGCCGAGAGCCGGGCCGGCACGGAGGAGATGCGCGCGGTCATGCTGGAGGCCCGTGCCCTCTTCGAGGACCTCGCGGCCCCCGCGCGCATGCAACCGGAGAGCCCCACGGCGAAGACGCCCCCGGGGACCCCCGCCCGCACGGCGGGGCAGTCCCGTTTCGCGTGGGCCTTCCACCGGCAGCAGCATGCCAAGGGGAGCTGAGCGTGATGACTGATGTGACACCGGAGGGCCCGCAGCCTGAGCCCCGGCTGCTGTCGCGGGAGGAGTGCGACAGGTTCGCGCTGCGGTTGCAGCACGCCGTCGGCGAGTTCGTCGACGACCCACGGGAGGCCGTCGAAGAGGCCGACCGGGTCGTGGTGGAGGTCGCCTCACGGCTTGCGGAGGCCGTGGCCGCGCGGCGGCGGACGCTGAAGGCCTCCTGGCAGGAGACCGAGGACGACCCGCACCCGGGCGGCGACGACACCGAACAGCTGCGGCTGGTTCTGCGCGACTACCGCTCGACGGCCGAGAGACTGCTGAGCATCTGAGCCATCGGCCGTGGGCCGTCCCCGGGGTCGTCGGCCGGGGGCGGCCCCGCCCGGCCTGTCGCTCAGCGCGGCTCCGAGCGCTGGGCCCGGCGCTCGCGCCACTCGCGGACGACCACCTCGACGTCGTACGGCTTCAGGCCCAGAGGCGGCCCCGGCGGCGGCTTGAACATCATGTCGCGGATCTTCACATTGAGGTCCTCGACCAGCCGCCGCACCATCCGCTCGGACGGCGCCACCGCGGCCGCCGCCAACGTGTCCTCCGCCTCCTTGCGCAGGGCCAGCGTCGGCGGCAGGACCGCGAGCCCCTCGCGGGCCATCTTGCGCTTGACCCACCACAGTTCGTCGTACGTCGTGTCCGTGACCGCGGGTGACGGCTCGCCCGCTCCGGGAAGGTCCGCGAACTCCCCGCGCTCCTGGGCGTCGCGGATCTGTTTATCGACAAAGGACTCGAAGCTGACGCCGGGTGGCTTGCGCTCGGTCATGGGTTCATTGTGCCGGACGTCACCCAACGGGGCGATCGGGCGAATTATCATTCCGCCGCGGTACGACAACCGGACTTGGCCGCAGGACACTTGAACCGCCGTACTCAGGAGGAGCGCACGTGCTCGAACTCACCATGGCCTCGGTTTCCGAGGTGGACGCCGGGGCGACGGCCGGAATGCTGATGGCCGACGCGCCCAGCGAGCCGGGCAGCGTGCTGAGGGTGGGCCGGGACAAGTCCGTGTGCCGGCTGGCGACCCCGGACGACTGGCTGTTCGTCTCGCGCGTCCACCTGGAGTTCCTGTGCGGCCCGGACGGAATCTGGCAGGTCACGTGGCTGCGTGGCACGCACGCCGAGCCCTCCTCCCATGTACTGCTGGCCCTGGCCGGGCACCCGGCCCAGCCGCTGCCCTACGGCGGCTCGGCCAGGCTGCCGCACGGCGGCTCGGGTGAGCTGATCATCCAGGACCGCACCGCACCGCGCAGTGTCAACGTGGGCTTCTACCACGAGGTCTAGGCGCCGCCCGGACTTCCGGACTCCCGGGCTCCAGAAGGAGCCCGCCCGGCCGAGGAGCGTTTCCGGGCGTCAGCCCACCACCCGTGCCAGCGCGAACCCGTCGTGTCCCTTGCTGCCCACCGTCTGCACCGCAGTCCCGCTCAGCCCCGGATGCGAGGCGATCAGTTCGAGCGCGGCCCGGGTGCCCCGCACGCCAGGGTCCTCGCTGCCCGCGTCGGTGACCTGGCCGCTGCGCACCACGTTGTCGAGCACGATCAGGCTGCCGGGGCGGGTCAGTCTGAGGGCCCACTCGACATAGTGGGCGTTGTTGGCCTTGTCCGCATCGATGAAGACCAGGTCGAACGGCGCCGGGCGCTCCTCGGCCAGCTTCGGCAGGGACTCCAGCGCGGGGCCGACGCGGACCTCGGTGATCCCGTCCAGGCCCGCACGCGCGAGGTTGCCGCGGGCGACCTCCGCGTGCTTCGCGCTGTACTCCAGGGTGATCAGCCGGCCGTCCGCGGGGAGCGCACGGCCCAGCCAGATCGTGCTGTAGCCGCCGAGCGTGCCGATCTCCAGGATGCGGCGCGCGCCCTGGATCAGGGCCAGGAGCTGGAGCAGCTTGCCCTGGTTGGGGGCCACGTTGATGGGTGGCAGCCCCGCCGCGTCGCTGTCCCGCAAGGCTGCGGTGAGCACCTCGTCGGCGGGGGCGAGAAGGGAGGTGAAGTACGCGTCGACGTCGTCCCAGAGCTCTTGCGCTGTGCTCATGCACCATGCCTTTCATGTGGCTGGTTAGACTGGCTAAGTAGGCTCTCTAACGAATATATCCGGGGCGGGGCGCGCTGTCAGCGGATATCGCCCGATCGAGTGAGATGTCAGCCGATCGGAGGAGGGATGTACACCGGCGGCGGAGGCACCACCGGACGCCGCCTGCGGGCTCGTACGACCGCCACCAGGATCACGATGGCCGATGCCACCAGGACTCCCGGCACCGTGAGCTGCCACGCCGGGACGCCGCCCACCTTGAGCAGGGTGTCGGTGTAGATCACCCGGTGGTACGGCGTGTCCGCCGCCGTCCGCTCCAGCTCGTGGTCGCCGGAGATCCGCGACGGCTGGGGGAACTCCTGGTCGAACGCGGTGAGGAAGTCCGTACCGCCCGCGGTGAGGGTCGCCAGGGCCCCCGACGCACTGGTGACCCGGCCCGCGTACGAGACCTGCGGGCGCTCGCCGCCGATCGATGAGCGCGGCTGCATACGGTGCGCGGCCAGGACGTACAGGCCGAGCGACTGCGGGGTGCTCGCCAGCCGCGAGAGCCGCATCGGGTAGACGAGCCGGTCGCTGGCGAAGGTGAGGTGCAACGGGTCGAGGGCGCCGCCCAGGGTGGCGCTCCCGCCCTGTTGCGGGGCGAGCCGGATCGCCACGTACTCCCAGCCCTGGTCGACGTAGGGGCGCAGTGCCTGGTTCAGGCGGGGCGGGAGGTGGAAGCCGTTGTCCTCCAGCCAGGAGCCGAGCGCGTTCTCGTCGGTGGCCGTCAGCCGGGCCACGTCGAACGGGCCGAGCCGCTCACGGCCCACGACGCCCACCGGGGGTGCCCCCGCGCCTGCCGCCGGAGGGGCGCCCGTGCTGTCCTCGCCCGTGAACGGCCAGTCGCCGTTGCGCGGCCAGAAGTAGTGGCGGGTGCGGTACTCCGGGGCGGTCGCCGTGCCGAGCTGGTCGAAAAGAGCACGGTCGCCGAGCTTCACGGTCGCCCGGTGCGGCACGGGCATGATCCATGCGGCCTTGTGTGCGTCCCCGGTCACCGTCAGGCTCATCACGATCTGCTCCTGACGGCCGTCCCAGCGGACCGCGGACACCTCGCGGTTCACCGTCACATGCCGCTGCGACTCCGGCACCATCGCGCCACAACCGCAGGCGTACGCCGGTGCCACCAGCGAGCCCAACTGCACCGCCAGCAGCGTCAGGACGACGGCCAGCACCCGCCCCCGCACGCGCCCGAACCGACCTGCCCGCATCCCCCGTGACCCTTCCTTGTGCCGTACGCCAGGACCGACAAGATCACAGACGGCGCGACGGAGGGGACGGTTCCAGGCCCGCACTGTCGTCATTCGGACAAAAGCCGGGCGGACGTCAGGTGAAGAAGAGGTTGCTTGCGTCTCACAGCGGGGGTGCTGCAAACCTCATAGGGTGCGCACAGCTGTATACGCACGTGACGCACGGGACGAACGGGGCGGGAGGGCAAGCGGGGCGTGGCGAATGTGGAGCACAGCGGGCAGGTGGGCAATGCCTTCGGGGCGGGGGCCGCAGAGCAGGCGAAGGCACGACTGAACGCGACCCGCGTCGGCCTCTGGCTGATCACCGCCGTCCTGGCGGTACGGCAGGTCGCCGTCGTCCTGAGCACACCCCAGGGCGAACGGCTGACGGACCTCGAGACCTGGGTCGGCCCCCACGGGGTCCTGCATGTGAAGGGGTCGCTGTACGACTCGACGCGGTTCACCGGCACACCGTTCGCCGGACTCGTCCTCAAACCACTCACCCGGGCCGCCCAGCAGGCCCTCGGCTGGGGCTGGACCTTCGGCACGCTGCTGCTCGTCGTCGCGCTCGGTCTGATCGCGGCCCGTGCCCTGCCACAGCCGGTGACCCGGCGCACCTCGCTGCTCGCCGCGCCCGTCGCGACAATCCTGCTGATGCTGTCGCTGCCGGTGCGCAACGCCCTCTATCTCGGCCAGACCAGCATCATCCCGGTGCTCCTGGTCCTGCTCGGCTGCTTCACCGTGCGCGGCGAGCGGACGAGCGGACTGCTGATCGGCCTGGGCGCCGCACTCCAGCCGACCGTGCTGCTGTTCGCGCCGCTGCTGTGGTTCACCGGCCGCCGCCGCGCCGCGGGCTCGGCCGTCGGCACGTTCGCCGTGAGCACCGCGCTCGCCTGGGCCGCGTTGCCGCACGACTCGTACACCTACTGGGTGCACCACCTGGCCGGCACCGGCCTCGGCGGCAAGGCCTACGACCACGCCAACCAGTCCCTGCACGGCGCCCTGCTCAGGCTCGGCCTGTCCGGGCCGCTGGAGATCGGTCTGTTCTTCGTGCTGGGCGGCGCCGTCGCGGCCCTCGGGCTGCGCCGCGCGATCCGGTACGCACGTGACGGACAGCTGCTGCTCGCCGTCGCGGTCACCGGCTGCGTCGCGGTCGCCGTCTCGCCCACCAGCTGGCAGCACCAGCTGCTGTGGGTGCTGCTCGCGGTGGTCGGCCGGGTCGGCAGCCGGGCCTCGGACCGGTACGTGTGGCCGGTCACCGTCGTCCTTCTGCTGACGCTGCCCGCGAAGATGATGCTGCCGAACGTGGCGGTGCTCGAACCGTTCCGCGACAACCTGGTCCTGGCGGCGGCCCTCGCCGCCGCCACCTTCGTACCGTTCCTGTCCCGCACCGCCCCCTCCTACCGGGCCCCGGTCCCCACGCAGTACGCGCAACCCGTCCCGGCCCGCCGGCGGCACGTCCCGCTGGTGCCGTTCCTGCGGCGGGTCCTCACCCGCCCGAACCTGCTGCTCGAACTGCTGCTGATCCGGGTCACCTACGCCGCCTACCAACGGGTCCGGCTCGCGGCGACCGGCGACAGCAACGCGGCGGGACGGGTCACCGCCGAGCACCACGGCGACCAGATCCTCGCCATCGAGCGTTTCCTGCACATCGACATAGAGCACTGGGCCAACCACGCCGTCGTCAGGGCCGGGTGGCTGCGGCACTTCTTCGACTTCTACTACGAGTCCTTCCACTTCGTGGTCCCGCTGGCCGTCCTCGGCGTGCTCTACTGGCGCCGCCCGGTCGACTACCGGTGGGCCCGCTCGGCGCTCGGCTTCACCACCTTCCTCGCGCTGGTCGGCTTCTGGCTCTACCCGCTGGCCCCGCCGCGCCTTTTGCCGGGCCTCGGGATCATCGACACCGTGCACGGCGTGCAGGACTTCTCCAAGCCGGACTACGGCACGCTGACCGCGCTGACGAACCAGTACGCGGCGATGCCCTCACTGCACTTCGGCTGGTCCCTGTGGTGCGGCCTGACCATCGCGATCCTCGCGCCCAAGTGGTGGATGAAGGCGCTCGGTCTGCTGCACCCGCTCTTCACGGTCTCGGCGATCGTGGCGACCGGCAACCACTGGGTACTCGACGCGGTCGGCGGCGCGACCGTCGTCGGCGCGGGCTTCGCGCTCACCCATCTGCTCCAGGGGCCGCGGGCCCGGGTGACGGTGGCCGCCGCCGAGGTCAGCAGTGCTCCGGTGCTGGTGAAGGACCGTACTCCGAGCTGATCCGGTACGTGCCCGGCGCGGTGACCGTCAGCCGTGTGAACTCGCCTTCCCGGGTGAGGCAGCCGCCCTCGGCGCGCAGCCATGGCGAGTAGGCGACCCGCACGGTCACCGGGCCGGGGTGCGGCACCCGGACGTCCATCTCGGCGCTCGTCGTACGCAGGACGGTGGCGGGCGCCGACACCAACGGCACCGCGTGGCGCACCCGGTACACCCGCCAGTACGCGTCCTGCCACACCGGCTCCAGCCAGTCCGGCCGGCGGTCGCGCACGAGATGCGCCTCGGCCTCGGCGGGCCCGTCCGGCCTGCCCAGCGGCAGGACGACGAGGCCCACCGCCCAGCGGTCCAGCCAGCGGCGGTAGGTGGCCGCCGAGAACGTTCCGTCGTAGAAGAGACGGCCGCGCTCCACGTCGAGCTGACGGTTCCACCCACGCGCCATGTTCACGTGCGGGGCGAGCTCGGTCGCCTCGCGGTGGTTGCGGGCCGGGACGACCTCGACTCGGGTGCGGTCGGCGCCGAGCCCGTCCAGGGCCCGTATCACGCCGCCGGTGTCCGCCGCCCAGGCCGGTACGGCGGTGGAGACCCGCAGATCGTCGACGGTCTTGCGGCCCACCCAGACGACGGAGAAGACCAGCGCGACGATCAGCAGATTGCGCCGCAGCAGCCGCAGCCGGGGCGCGCTGAGCAGCATCGCGAGCAGCGCGGCCGGCGCGAACAGTTCGGCGAACCGCTCTATGTTCGTGCCGATGGGCGAGGGGACCAGATACACGAGCACGGTCCCGGCCGCGTACACGGCCCCGCTCCACCGCGCGACCCGCCAGCCGCGCGGGGCCAGCATCGCGACGGCCAGCCCCAGCAGCGCGGGCTGGTAGATGCGGTCCGGCGGCATCAGCTGCTCGCCGGTGAACGGGAACAGCAGTGTGGTCGTGGCGACCACCGCGAGCGGCGGCAGCAGCAGTACGAGGGCGCGCCCCCAGTCCCGTACGAGCAGGAAGCCGGCCCCCAGCACGGCCAGGAACAACCCGGCCACCGGGCTTCCCATGGTCGCGAGCGCCCCGTACACCGCCGCAAGCGCGAGCCGCCGCTTCCCGGTCAGCAGCACACAGGCCGCCAGCCCGAAGGCCACGCCCAGAGCGAACGTCGTGCGGCCCGACGCCACGTTGCACCACAGCGCCAGCGACGCGAGCAGCGCCGGGCCGAGGGGTCTTCGGATTCCGGCGCGCACGATCAGTACGGCTGCCAGCCAGGAGGCGGCCAGGCCGGAGACCACGGTGACGGTGCGCACGCCGAGCGCGGCCATCAGATACGGGGAGATCAGGCTGTAGTTGGCGGTGTGCATCCCGCCGTACCAGAAGAGGTTGTACGCCGACCCGCCGTCCCGGGCCGCGAACTGGGCCCATGCCTCCTGGGCCGCGAGATCACCGCCGCCGGTGGCCAGGAACAGCCACCACACCGCGTACAGCGGCACGGTGGGGAGCGTGGCGAGCAGCGGTACCCGGTGGCGCTCCCGGAGTGTCCGCCAAGGACGCCAGGGACCGTTTTTTCGGGCGGTGGCCGTGTCTTCCGGCCGGACAACGGTGAGTTCGGCTGGGACCACGGTTGCGCGTTTCCGTTCGACGTTCTTCGGCGGTGTGGCACGACTGTGCCCTTTTGAAGACGCCGAAGGGAAGAGGAACGTTCACCCGTTTGTGGGGCGCGTGGGATGCATGGGACCCGTGGGGCCAGTGGGTGGGATGCGTGGGGCGCACGGGTCGCGTGGGAGGCAGGGGCGGGGCGTAGGGGGATGCCCCTGCCTCCCACGGGACGGGCCGGCGGCGCCGGGAAGCCGACGGCCCGAGCCTGTCAGCCCGTGCTGACCTGGAGTTCCTTCACGCCGTTGATCCAGGCGGAGCGCAGTCGGCGCGGCTCGCCGACCAGTTCGAGGTTCGGCATGGCGTCGGCGATCGCGTTGAAGATGAGGTCGATCTCCAGCGCGGCCAGGGACTTGCCGAGGCAGAAGTGCGGGCCTCCGCCGCCGAAGCCGAGGTGCGGGTTGGGGTCGCGGGTGATGTCGAAGGTGTCCGGGTGGTCGAAGACCTCCGGGTCGTGGTTGGCGGAGGCGTAGAAGATGCCGACCCGGTCGCCCTTCCGGATCTGCCGGCCGCCGAGTTCCGTGTCCTGGGTGGCGGTGCGCTGGAAGGCGTTGACCGGGGTCGCCCAGCGGACGATCTCCTCGGCCGCGGTCGCCGGGCGCTCCCGCTTGTAGAGGTCCCACTGGCCGGGGTGGGTGAGGAAGGCGTGCATGCCGTGGGTGATGGCGTTGCGCGTCGTCTCGTTGCCGGCGACGGACAGCATCAGCACGAAGAAGCCGAACTCGTCGGAGCCGAGATTGCCCTCGTCCTCGGCGGCCACCAGCGTGGAGACGATGTCGCGGGCCGGGCACTGCTTGCGCTCGGCGGCCATGTTCATCGCATACGCAATGAGTTCGGCGGCCGACTGGGCGCCGATCTCCTCGGTGATGGCGTACTCCGGGTCGTCGTACGCGATCATCTTGTTGGACCAGTCGAAGATCTTGGCCCGGTCGTCCTGCGGGATGCCGATCAGCTCGGCGATGGCCTGGAGGGGCAGTTCGCAGGCGACCTGGGTGACGAAGTCGAAGGCGCCCTCGTGTGCGAGGGCGCCCTGGACGATGGCGTGCGCGCGGGCGCGCAGCCTGTCCTCCAGGGCGCGGATGGCGCGCGGGGTGAAGCCGCGCTGCACGATCTGGCGGACCCGGGTGTGCTCGGGCGGGTCCATGTTCAGCATGATCAGCCGCTGGGCGTCGATCGCGTCGCGCTGGATGTGCTCGTTGAAGCGGATGATCGCGGTGTTGAGGTACGAGGAGAAGATCTCCGGGTGTGTGGAGACGTACTTGACGTCCGCGTGCCGGGTCACGGCCCAGTAGCCCTCGTCCTGGAAGCCGGCCACGTTGCCCGTCTGCGGTATCCAGCGGACCGGCTCGGCCCGGCGCAGCTCGGCGAACTCCGGCAGGGGCACACGGTGGTGCAGCAGATCGGGGTCGGTGAAGTCGAACCCTTCGGGCAGCGCTGGACAGGGCATCGGCGACTCCCGTCATTCTGACGGTCCATCAGGAATTGCCGTGAAGGTAGTAACGGGTTCTACAAGTCGCAAGGGGTGCGGCACCCCTAATTGCGTGCGGGATTCGTGCAGATCACGACTTCATGGCCTGCAAGACCCTTGCGGTCTTGGACGCGCTGTCAGCAGACTGCGAGCAGAACTAGAACGCGTACTAGTTCTGCGTGGCGGGTGGGCCGGGACGCCCGCGCCGCGCGGGTGACCGAGGAGAGGACGAGCCCCCCATGGCCGCGGAACCCGTGATCGTCGAAGCCGTACGCACCCCCATCGGCAAGCGCGGCGGCGCGCTCGCCAATCTGCACCCCGCCTATCTGCTGGGCGAGACCTACCGCGAACTCCTGGGCCGCACCGGCATCCACGCCGACTGCGTCGAACAGATCGTCGGCGGCACGGTGACGCACGCCGGCGAACAGTCCATGAACCCGGCGCGCACGGCGTGGCTGACCATGGGCCTGCCGTACGAGACCGCCGCGACGACCGTGGACTGCCAGTGCGGCTCCTCGCAGCAGGCCTCGCACATGGTGGCCAACATGGTCGCGGCGGGCGTCATCGACATCGGGATCAGCTGCGGCGTCGAGGCGATGTCGCGGGTGCCGCTCGGTTCCGGCTCCAAGCACGGGCCGGGCAAGCCCTTCCCCGACGAGTGGAACGTCGACCTTCCCAACCAGTTCGAGGCGGCGGAGCGGATCGCCCGGCATCGCGGTCTGACGAGGGAGAACGTGGACTCGCTGGGACTGATCTCGCAGGAACGGGCTGCGATCGCCTGGTCCGAGGAACGGTTCAAGCGCGAGACGTTCGCCGTGCAGGTGCCGACGACGGAGGAGGAGCAGCGGGCCGGTCAGGGCATGTGGCGGCTCGTCGACCGGGACGAGGGGCTGCGCGACACCTCGATGGAGGCGCTGGCCTCACTCAAGCCGATCATGCCGACGGCGGTCCACACGGCGGGCAACTCGTCGCAGATCTCGGACGGTGCGGCGGCCATCATGTGGGCGTCGAAGCGGATGGCGCGGGCGCTGAAGCTGCGCCCGCGGGCGCGGATCGTGGCGCAGGCGCTGGTCGGTTCGGACCCGCACTTCCATCTGGACGGACCGATCGACGCGACGAAGGCCGTGCTGGGGAAGGCCGGGATGTCCCTGAAGGACATCGACCTCGTCGAGATCAACGAGGCGTTCGCGTCGGTGGTGCTGAGCTGGGCGCAGGTCTTCGACCAGGACCTGGCGAAGGTCAACGTCAACGGCGGTGCGATTGCGCTCGGGCACCCGGTGGGAGCCACCGGGGCCCGGCTCATCACGACGGCCCTGCACGAACTTGAGCGCACCGACAAGGAGTTCGCGCTGATCACGATGTGCGCGGGTGGCGGGCTGGCCACCGGCACGATCATTCAGCGCCTGTAGCCGCCCAGGAGACGAAGGCCGAGAAGGCGGCGGGTGCGAGGGTGAGCACCGGGCCGGAGGGGGTCTTGGAGTCGCGTACGGCTACGGTGGCGGCCGGGGTTTCGGCGATCTCTACGCAATCACCGCCCTGGTCGCTGCTGTACGACGACTTGCGCCAGGCCAGGGCGCCGAGGGGGGCGCACTCGACGCAGTCGCCCCCCTGGTCGCCACTGTGGCTGGATTTACGCCACTGGATCCCCATCGGAATCGCGTTGTTGTCCATAGCGTTCCTCCATTACCCGCCGGATCAGCTCCGCCGAGTCCCTGAGGGAGAGCGCGGCGGCTTGCAGATGATCGTAACGGAGCGAACAATCCTTGACGGTGTCCGGATTGGCGGTTGGATGCCCGCTACCGTAGCCCTCCGTGTAGACGATGGTCGGGTCGCTCGCGAAGCGGTAGACGTTGAACGAGCCTTGCAGGCCCGAGTGTGCTCCGGCCGAGAACGGCAGGATCTGGATGTTGATCCGGGGGTTGTCCTCGAACGACAACAGGTGAGCCAGTTGCTCGCGCATGGTCTTCGGGCCGCCGATCTCCTGGTAAAGCGCGGCCTCGCTGAGGACCATCCAGAAGACAGGCGGCTCCTCCTTCTCGAAGATGCGCTGGCGGGCGAGTCGTACGGCGCTCCGGTCGTCGAGGTTGCTCTGGTCCAGCACCCCGAGCACGGCGCGCACATACGGCTTGGTCTGAAGCAGACCGTGGATCATGTGCGTCTGGAAGGTGCAGATCTCAACCGCCCGCACCTCCAACTCCGCCACCTGTCTGAACCAGGCGGGAAGTTGACTCTGCATCACCAGCTCGACCAGCCGGGACAGTAACCCACCCGTCCCCAACGCCGCATCCACCCGCTCACTGAACTCAGGCGTCGGCAGCTTTCTCGCCGTTTCGATCTGCCCGACCAGCGAACCGGTGTAGTTGACGATGTCCCCGAGCTGCTTCTGTGTCAGCCCGGTGGCTTCTCGATGCCGACGCAACTCGAAGCCGTAGTAGTCGAGCGGCGAAGCACCCGGGTCGAGGACGTTGATGTGGGTCACGCACGGTCCCCTCTCGCGCAACTCGGTCCACTGCGGGACCGGTTGTATCCGTTCTGTGGCCCAGAGTAGTTGCGCCAGGTCAGCCTTGTGATGTGAACGAGTACTTTCCCTCCACGCTCCTGGGCCCCCGACCCGCCCAGTACCGCATGTGCCTCACCGTCGCCGATCACTCGGCGCGCCACATCCGGCGCATCGTCCGCTCGCTCCTGCACGAGTGGGAGATGGCGGAGCTGTCCGACGCCGCGGAGCTGGCCGTGACCGAGCTGATCGCCAACGTCGTACGCCATGTCCCGGACCGCCGCTGCACACTGCTGGTGCTGCGGCAGACGGCGGGACTCCGGGTGGAGGTGGCGGACGGATACGACCAACATCCGGCCGTGGCCTCCGAGTTGCCGCCGGAGGCCGAGGGTGGCCGTGGGCTCACGCTGCTGGACGCGGTGGTCGACAAGTGGGGAGTGGAGCCGGAACCCTCGGGCGGCAAGACGGTGTGGTTCGAGTGTCTGGCTGGGCGGGAGCCGGAATACGGTTAGCGAGTGCCACAGATCGTCATGAGGGGCGTGTTCATCGCCCCCCGACGGGCGGCCGGCGGGGCTGAACTGGGAGGCACCGCGACTACAGACCTTCCATCACCCTTCTTCAGGGGCACGCAGAGTCGCGGCCTACGAGAACAGGCGCTCGACCGGGGCATCCCGGCCGAGCGCCTGCATTCCAATTATTGATCAGTCGAGTTGGGTGACGGCGGGGTTGTCGCCGGTCGCCGCGGCATCGGCGGGGGGCAGGGCGGTGTCATAGACGTGGATGTCACTGATCTTGCCGTTGGCGTACTCGCCGTAGGTGCCTTGGTAGAGGCGGCGGCCGATCTGAAGGGGGCCGGTGGCGTTCCATGGGGTTCGGGCGAAGCTTTTGGTGCCTGACAGGCGGCCGTTGACGTAGAGGCTGAGCTGGTTGGTAGTGGCGTCGTAGACGCCCACGAGGTGGGTCCAGGTGCCGATCTTTGGTGTGCCGCCGTAGGTGGCCGTGAAGGAGGTGCTGGTCGTGTCGTCGTTGTGGCGGCCGAAGGCCCAGGCGTTTTTGCCGGAGGAGTAGTACAGCTGGAATCCGTTGGCGTTGCCGGCGCTGTCGGACTGGGAGACGAAGGTCGAGTTGGCGGTGAGGGAGGTGAGGTTGGCCCAGGCGGAGACGGTGAAGCTTGTCGAGGTGTCGACGGCTGGGCCGGTGGTGGCGGCGAAGCCGGTGGTGCCGGTGAGGTTGAGGACGTTACCTCGTGTGCTGTCGCTGGCCCAGGTGTAGGCGCCAGTGAGTGATGCGGTGAGTCCGGCGCTGCAGTCGGAGCTCGTGGCGTTGGCGCAGTCGGCCGCTGTTGTGCCGGTGCCTTCGCCGAGGGTCCACGAGTGTGTGGCGGTGTTGGTGGCGGTGCCGAGGGAGACGGCGGTGCCGAAGGTGGCCGTGGTGCCGGTGGGCGCGCTGCCGGGATATTCGGTCAGCTGCCCGTTGGTGTCGGTGGCGTAGAGGTCGGGGTTGCCGTCGGAAGCGCCGCTGCTGCTGTTGACGTCCCCTGGAGAGGCCACGGTGGGGTAGTCCTTTGCCGCCAGGACGGCGGAGAGTGCGGTGCCGGGGCTGGTGTTCCAGTCGGCCTGTGTGCTGCTGGTCCAGTTCTGGGCGACGGTGCCATTGCAGGTGTAGATCTGTACCTGGGTGCCGTTGGTGGTGCTGCTGCGGGGGTCGTCCAGGCATTTGCCGGACTGGGGGTTTTGCAGGCTGCCGTTGGGGCCGGGGGTCCATTTCTGGGCGCCGGTGCCGTTGCACGTGTACAGCTGAAGGAGCGTTCCGTCGGTTGTGGCGCCTCCGGGAACGTCGAGGCACTTGCCGAGCACGCGCAGGGAGCCGTCGCTGAGCAGCGCCCACTTCTGGGCGGCGGAGCCGTTGCAGGCCCAGACTTGGATCTTGTTGTTGTTGTCGGTGCTGGAGTGGTCGTCGTCAAGGCACAGTGCTCCGCCGGTGGACGTGGTGAGGGCGGAGGTCAGGGCGGTGCGGACAGGGGCGTGCAGGAGCTGGGGCAGGCCGGTGGTCTGGTCGAGGCCGAGGGGGAAGGTGTAGACGGTGCCGGAGGCGTCGTCGCGGGCCCACAGCGTGTATGTGCCGCCGCTGACCTTGCCGTTGCCGTTTGAGTCCGTGCTGAAGGTTCCGCCGACGGTGCCGGGTGCGATCAGGGTGAGGCCGGACCAGTCGCCGTCGCCGAGCAGCACGGGGTTGGCAAGGGCTTTGCCGTCGTAGGTCTGGTAGATCCAGAGTTTGCCGTTCTCGACGGTGATGATCGCGGGGTGGCCATATGAGTTTGCGTAGACATTGCCAGCCGCGATGAGCTGGGTGATGTTCCAGGGTGTGTTGAGGTCGTAGCCGGCGCCCGCGCAGCGGCTGTCAGGAACGGTCGGCTGGCAGGGGGCCTTGGCCACGTGATCGCTGGAGCGCTTGCCGATGTAGCCGGGGAAGTTGGACCAGGGGACGAGGGGGAAGGCGCTGTCGTCCTTCGGATCGAGGTCGTTCGGGACGATGTACAGCTGCGCCGTCGTGCGGTTGTAGGCGAATAGGTCGTCTACGTCAGCTCCGTGCAGGTTGCCGCGGTGGGCGATCAGGTAGTTGCTCCATCTGGTGCCGTCAGGAGAGCCGGCGGGCGTGGAGACGATCACGGGGCCGTTAATGGGGGGAGGGGTGCCCGCGACCTGTCCGGTCTGGGCCGGTGTGGCGCTTTGGGCGGGGTCGGTGTTGCCGGGGATCATTTCGAGGTCGCCGGTCTTGGTGGTGGCGAGCAGGTCGGGGATGCCGTCGCCGCTGATGTCGCCCGGGGTGATCTTAGTGTTGGGGTTCCAGGGGACGGTGAAGGTGTAGCTGGCGGGGGCTTGGGAGATGTTCCCGGCTGCGTCGACGGCGGCGACGTACAGGGTGTGTACGCCCCAGTTGGTGACCGGGATGGTGACGGTGCCGGTGGCGGTGCCGGCGGTGTCGGTGCTGGTGACGGATGCCTTGGTGCCCGTGGTGGCGGTGGGCTGGCTGTCGAGCTGCCACAGGAAGTGGTCGACGCCGCTGGACAGGCATGCGTTGGGTGTGCAGCTGGTGTCGGACGGAGCGCCGTCGGCGGCGGTCACGGTGAAGCCGGTGGTCTTGCCCGCTCCGGCGTACACGATCGGATTGGCAGGGCCGGTGCCGACGGGCGGGAAGGACGGGTTGGTCGCGATATCGGGCGTGTCGGGCGGGGTGAAGTCGGTCTTGAACCAGCAGTGGCCGCTCGTGGCGGAGGTGAGGTGCTGGCTGGAGTTGTCCTGGGCGTAGACGTCCCAGCCGTATTCGTGGCCGTCTTTGAGTGTGAACCCGATGGGCATGTCGGCGTCCGAGCCGTTGGCCTGATAGGTGCTGTCGGGTGTGGATTTGGTCAGGGCGTTGCCGCTGGAGTCGAGGACGGTGCGGTCCCAGACGTTGTAGTGCGCTTGGACGTTGACGCCGGACATGTCGGTGGTGACGGTGGAGTGGAGCTGGAGGTTGCTGCCGGCGTCGGAGTAGGTGGTGGCGCCGATCCAGCCGTCGCCGCTCATGACGCAGGCGCCGTCGGCCCCTGTGGCGGCGGGTGTGGTGTGGAGGTTGGTCGGGACCTTCGGGGGGATGTCGAACTTGACGGTCAGCTTGAGGACGCTGGACATCCGCAGGTAGTCGTCGTTGCTCGACGAGATGCTCTCGTTGCCGTAGAGGCCGATGGTCCAGAAGTCGCCGCTGGAGCTGTTTGTCTTGGCCATCTTTTGGGCCTGGTCGGTGACGGTGAAGGTAGCGGTGTGGTTGCTGCAACTGCTGCCGGAGTTGGCGCCGCTGGGGATCGTGGTCGATACGGGCGGGTAGGCCGAGTCCTGAGTGGCGGGCCGGCTGTCCCAGTCGGTGCTGGAGCTGATCGCGCCGGTAGTGTGCAGTGTGATGGGCTGGTTCTGGGAGCAGTTCCAGCTGGCCGCGTAGGTCGAGGACACTGTGAAGAAGGCATCGTCGACCACCATGGACGGGTCGAGGCCGTCGGTGGGGACGGCGTAGTAAGAGCGTTCCAGGCCGGTGCCGCAGCTGCCGCCCCAGCGCTGGTAGCCGACGCCTTGGCCGTTGGTCTGCGGTTTGTCGTACTGGGGGCTGTTGGAGCAGGTGGAGCTGGAGTAGATCTCGTCGTAGTGGCCGGAGGATGGGGCGACCGGGTTGCTGTACGGGTCGATGTAGACCGGGTAGGTGGTGCCCGAGTTGTTGAGCACCGAGGTGTCGGGCGTCAGCGTGAGGCTGCTGGCGGTGGTCGTCATCGGCACGGTGTCGACCTTCGCTCCGGTGCCGGGGCCGTCGGCGGAGGAGACGGTGGGGTCGTCGGCAGTCGTGGAACTGGAGGACGTGCTCGTCTGTGGCGTCACCGCGTCCGGAGGGGTGCTGGAGTCCCACATCAGCGGACGGGGGCTGGTGTAGGCGACGGTGCCGTCGGAGGTGGTGGCGTTCATGCCGCCCGAGTCCGTGCCGGAGAGAGTCAGGCCGTCGGTAGAGGCAGCCTCGGTGAGCTTCTTGATGTCCGGGTTGGCGGCGGCGGTGGCGTCGTGGACGATCAGGACATCGCTGAAGCCGCCCTGGTCGGTGACGGAGACGGACAGGTCCACGCCGGGGAGTACTGACTTGTACAGCGCGGTGTCGTCGCTCACCGTGGGTGCGGGGAGGGGGAAGGGCATGGTCAGGGCCATGCTGTGGCCGTCCTCGTTGGTCAGGGTGACCAGGGGGCCGCTGCCTCCGCCGGACAGGGCGACGTCGTTCGGGGTGGCTCTGGGGGAGAGGGTGCCGTCCGAGTTGGTGGCGAGGGTGGCGTCGACGGGCGTCCAGGCGCCGTCTTTGAGCACCCGCACCGGCATGACGTCGGTGGTGGAGGTGAAGGTGCCGTCAGGGTTGGCCATCACGGTAGAGATCTCGGTCGTCAGGGCATCGACAGGGACGTCCTGACCGCTTGCCATCGCCTGCGCCTGGGCGGCCAGCATCGGATCGGACGGGGCAGGCGTGTCCTCTGCGGCGGCGGGCAGGGCCGGAACGGCCGTCAACAGGGCGAGAGCGGTGACGAACAGGGCAAGTCGGCGTGCGGGGACAACGCGTCTGTGGCCTGTGCGCCTGGGTGGTCTCAACACGCGGCGGGCTTCCTCCGGATCGCGGGCATCGGGTGGCGGCGCGCTGCGCTCGGTCCGTGCCTGGTGGGCTGTGTCGGGCAGTGCAACGGGTTTGTGGGGAAGCCCGGTTGGCCCAAAACATTGATCATTTGGGTACAGAAAATACACAAGATCTGCCAAGTTGAAGCACGGTCTTGTCGTGGAATTGGCAAAGGGTCTTGAGTCGTGATCATGGTCGTACCTAGCCTCCGGTCGATCACTCACACGTGTGATCTGACGATGTGACGGCCTTTCAAGGCCGAGCCCTGGGGGATTACGCGTGAGTGGCAGACGGCGCTGGTTTGAGGGTGCGTGGCACCGGAGATTTCTTGGCGGGCTGGGACTTTGGACGATTCCCGTCGCCCTCTTCGCGCTGCTCCTGCCGATAGCGATCGCCACGGGACTGGGTACCCCGGGATTCTTTCCCGGCCGCTCGGACGACGAGTTCGGGCACCACGGTGGCTTCCACTTCGACGGTACGGTGTGGAAACCAAAGAAGCCTGCCGTCACCCCAGCCGTAGGGCATCACGTCCTGCGGCAGAAGACCCACAAGCACCCCAAGGGGTACAAGCCGCTGGCCACCTACCGGGCCCAGGCACCTCAGTGGCCGAAGGCCGGCACGGCCACCGTCGACCTGGGTGCCCACAGTGACGTGAAGCCCGTCAAGGCGGGCGAACTGCCGGTCTGGATCGCATCCGCCGACGAAAAACACCCCGTCGACGAGGTGCGCATACAGACCGCCTCTCACAGTCAGCTGCTCAGGACCGGCGCCAACGGCATGCTGCTGGGCATCACCCCTTCCGGTCCAACCGCCGCACGCGGCCGAGTGAAGGTGGTCATCGACTACGCCGCGATCGCCAAGGCATACGGCGGAGGCTTCGGTTCGCGGCTGCAGCTGGTGCAACTGCCGGGCTGTGCGCTGACCACACCGCAACGGGCGGAATGCCAGAAGCGCACACCGATCGCGTTCACCAACCGCCCCACCGCCAAGCAGCTCACGGCGACCATCACTCTGGGCTCGGCACCCGCCAACGACCCCGAAACAGCACCGGCTGAGGGCGCGGGCGGCGCGAAGAAGGCAGAGGGTGCGCAGGGCGCGAAGCCGACACAGGGTGCGCAGGGTGCGAAGCCGACACAGGTCGCGGACGGCCCTCAGCCGATGTCGATGCGCACCGAGCCGCTGACGGCCACCACGGCTGCGGACACCACCGCGGTCGAGGTCACCTCGGGCAGCTCGGGTTCCCAGGGCAACTACGCTGCGACGTCCCTGAACCCTTCCGGTAGCTGGCAGACCTCGGGCACGGGTGCGTTCACGTACTCCTACCCGATCGACGTGCCCTCCGCGGTCGGCGGCAACGCCCCCTCAGTTGGACTGTCCTATGACTCGCAGTCCGAGGACGGGGAGACCTCGGCCCGTAATTCCCAGGCGTCCTGGGTCGGCGACGGCTGGGACTACCAGCCGGGTTTCGTCGAGCGGACGTACCGTCCCTGTGGCGGTCTGCTGGACAGCAGCGGCAACAAGATCCTCAAGGGGTCGGGGGACGAGTGCTGGGGCGGGGACAACGCCACCATCTCCTTCGGTTCGCACTCTGGTCAGCTGGTGCCGGACGGCGTCGACTCCGGTGTTCCGGGGGAGATCAAGCAGTGGCGGCTGCAGGGTGACGACGGCACCCTGGTTCAGGAGCTGTCCGGGGCCGCCAACGGCTTGCACGACGGCGTCTACTTCCGTGTCCTGACCACCGACGGAACGGCCGCCTACTTCGGTGCCGACCACTCGCCCACCGGTCCCGGCACCTCGGGCGGGATGCAGTCAGGTACGCCTTCCGACCCCTCGACCGACTCCGCCTGGGGTGTGCCGGTGCTGCACCCGGAGTCGGGTGACCCGTGTTACGACTCGGCCAAGGGCAAGGCGTCTCAGTGCGACAAGCATGAGGGCTGGCGCTGGAACCTGGACTTCGTCGTCTCGCCGAGCGGGTTCGTGCAGCGCTACGACTACACGACCGAGTCCAACTACTACGACCTCGGTGGGGGCCAGGCGGCCTCCGGTGACTCCGGCACCCTGACGTCCTATGTCCGCGGCGGCAAGCTCGACTCCATCTCCTACGGTTACACGCTCGACGACGAGCGGGCCGGACGCACTCCCGCCGGCGAGGTCACTTTCACCTCCCAGCAGCGCTGCCAGACCACGGGCAACTTCACCGACTGCTCCGCGGGTAACCTCAACGACAACACGGCTCCGCACTGGCCCGATGTGCCGTGGGACCTGCACTGCGACTCCACAGACAGCACCACCCTGCCGCCGGGGTCGACCTCGGTGCCCACCAACGTCTGCATCACCGCGGCGCCGACGTTCTGGACGACCACCCGCCTGGACAGCATCACCACCAAGGTCCACGTCAAGGACTCCTCCACCGATGCCCTGGTGGCCGTCGACAGCTATCAGCTCGGGCAGGTGTACTCCGATGCCGGCGGCACGGTGGACCCGGTCACCGGCACGACCATCGACCCCAAGGACGCGGGTTCCCTGCAGGCCGTGATGTGGCTGCAGTCGATCCAGCACACGGGCAAGGACACGTACGGCAACGGCAACGGCGACATCAAGCTGAACGAGGTCGCCTTCACCGGCACGGAGATCGACAACCGGGTCAACGATGCCTCGCCGTCAGCCCCGCCGCTGTACCGGCCGAGGATCTCCTCGATCCAGACCGAGACCGGCGAGTCGATCACGGTCGATTACAACCTCAACCCGTGCGCGGGCAAGACGCTGGACATCTCGGCGGCGGACTCCAACACCAACTCCTGCTACCCGGTGTACTGGACCGTGCCGGGAGCCTCGAAGCCGATCGCGGACTGGTTCAACAAGACCACCGTGCACCAGGTCACGGCCTCCGACCTGACGATTGCCTCGCAGTACAAGCCGAACTCCCAGAACGTCCCGGCGGACTCGGAGGCCCAGGTCTCCACGTACAGCTACGCCGGTGCCGCCTGGCACCGCGACGACTCGGAGCAGACGGACGACCAGTACCGCACGTGGGGCCAGTTCCGGGGCTTCCGTACCGTCACGGTGCAGACCGGTCAGGCCCCCGAGCCGGTGACCCAGCAGACCACCACATACCTGCAGGGCATGGACGGTGACTACAAGGCCGACGGCACCCGCCGCTCGGTCACCGTGAACGCCAAGGTCGGCGGCAACACGGTGCAGAGCGTCACCGACGCCAACCAGCTCGCGGGCACCGCGCTGGAGACCGACACCTACACCGCCGCCGGCGGCACGATCAACTCCGAGACGGTCAACGGGCCGTTCACCTATACCACCACCGCACACTCGGCCCAGACACCGTGGACGGACTGGACCCAGGACGACAACCCCGGTCAGACCAAGCCTGCGCTGTCCACCCTGCCGGACCTGTCCGCCTACCGCGTCAAGACCACCCAGTCGCACGGCTACGCGCTGCTCGCCGACGGGACATGGCGTCACACCCAGACCGACACCACCTACGACAGCCAGGGCCGGGTCTCCACCGTCGACGCGCACGGCGACGTGAGCGTGGCCGCGCAGGAAAAGTGCGCCACCACGACCTACGCGACACCGCCATCCAGCAACACCATGGCCCTCGCCTACCCTGACCAGGTCACTTCCGTCAGCGGACCGTGCGGCACCGCACCCAGCGCCACCACACTGCTCGCGGACAAGAAGATCTACTACGACGGCGACGGCACCCTCACCAACCTGGGAACCTTCGGGCAGCTCGACCAGACCGGCAGCACCGCCGTCGGCCAGGTCAGCGCCGTCCGCACGGCCACCGGCTACAGCGGCACCACCGAGAACTGGCAGACCAACTCGGCGATGAAGTACGACGGCGCAGGCCGGACCACCGACGCGCTGGACGCCACCGGGCAGAACACCCACACGTCCTTCACCCCGTCCTGGACCTCCGCAGGCGCCAACACCACCCCGACCAGCATCACGACCACCAACTCGCAGAACTGGAAGGTCACCTCCACCCTCGACCCGCTGCGCGGCCTGCCCACCGAGAACGTCGACGCCAACAACCGCAAGACCGACATCACCTACGACGCCCTCGGCCGCCGCACCGCCGTCTGGCTGCCCGGCCGGGACAAGACCGCCGGCCAGAGCGCGGACAAGACGTTCAACTACTCGATCAACCCCGGCGCGGTCGCCGCTCCCAGCGGCACCATCACCTCCCCGGGTGACCCGTCGTCCGTCACCACGAAGACGCTGCGCGATGACGGCACCTACAGCTCCTCGATCACCATTTACGACGGGATGCTGCAGCCGCGGCAGACGCAGGCCACCGCCCAGGGCGACTACAACGTCGGACGGATCATCTCCGACACCTTCTACGACTCCCACGGCTGGCCGACCGCCTCGTTCGCCCCGTACTCCGAGCCGAACAACAACCCGTCCACCACGCTGTACGCCGCGAACGAGAATCAGATCCCGTCGGAGACCACGACCGCGTACGACGGCCAGGGCCGTCCCGTCACCAGCACCGTGTGGTACCAGGCGATCCCACAGTGGCACACCACCACCAGCTACCCCGGCGCCGACGAGACCGATACCACCGCCCCCGCCGGCGGCCCCTCCACCGCGACCTACACCAACGCCCTCGGACAGACCACCAGCACGGTGGTCAAGAACACCGGCAGCACGGTCACCCTGCACGGAGGTGACGTCATCCCGTCCGGCACGTCGCTCACCTCCGGCAGCGTGCGCCTGACCATGCAGGCCGACGGCAACCTGGTGCTGAGCGCGCTGGCCACCGGCACGACGATCTGGTCCAGCGGCACCAACGGAAACCCCGGTGCTTACGCCAAGTTCGGCACCGACGGAAACCTGGCCGTCTACACCACAGCCGGTACGGCGAAGTGGACCACCGGCCTGACAGCCACCACCAGCTCCACCTTCCAGGTCCGCAACGACTCCACCGTGGCCGTTGTCGCCAGCGACAGCCGCACCGTGCTGTGGCGGCAGGGCACCGCCAATGCGGTCGCCGCGGCCAACTCCATCACGAAGTACACCTACACCCCCGCCGGCCAGATCGACACAGTCAAGGACAACGCCGGCAACACCTGGTCCTACAGTTACAACCTGCTGGGGCAGAAGACCTCCCAGACCGACCCGAACACCGGCACCACCACGTACGACAAGTACGACGTCGTCGGCAATCTCCTGCAGATGACCGATCCGCGCGGCCAGGTCCTGTCGTACACCTACGACTGGGACAACCGCCGCACCGCCGAGTACAACGGCCCTTGGTCCGCGACCCCTGACCCCGCCAAGGAACTCGCCTCCTGGCAGTACGACACCCTGGCCAAGGGCTACCCGACCTCGTCCACCCGCTACGTGGGCGGCACCTCGGGGTCGGCGTACACCGAAGCGGTCACCGGCTACAACACCGCCTACCAGCCGACCGGCAGCACGCTCACCATCCCGGCCACCGACGGCTTCGCCGCAGCCGGGCAGTCCACCGCACCCACCAGCGGCACCGTCACCTACACCCAGTCCTCCTACTACACCCCGACCATCGGGCTGCTGTCCACGCTCCGCTACCAGGCCGACGGCAACCTGCCCGCCGAGGACGTCGGCTACGGCTACACCCAGAACGGCAACCTGGACGGCATCGGCGGCTTCATCACCTCGGCCAACACACCCGACTACCTCGACGCCGCCGTCCACGATCCGTTCGGCCGTGTCCTGCAGGCCAACTACGGTCCGACCGGCAAGGAACTGGCGACCTTCGCCCAGTACGACGCCACCACGGGCCGGGTCACCCAGAGGCAGAGCCTGGTGCAGACGTCCGCCACCGCCCTGGACGTGACCAAATACCGCTACAACCAGGCCGGTGAGATCACCGCGATCGACGACCTGCAGAACAACACCACCCACGACACCCAGTGCTTCACCTATGACTCCCTCCAGCGCCTGACCGCCGCCTGGACGGACACCGCAGGCATCACCGACTCGTCCAGCACACCCGTGGGAGCCGTCGGCGGCTGCAACACCACCTCCGTACAGACCACGACCACGGCACCGATCACGACCACGACGGTCGGTGGCCCGGCGCCGTACTGGCAGACCTACACCTACGACCTGCTCGGCGACCGCACGGGCATGGACGACCACGACACCAGCGGCAACGCGCTCAACGACACCACCCAGGCCACCGCCTACACCGGCACCGACGGCACCGCCACGGCCACGCTGCCCAACCAGGCCGGAACGACCACCAGCAGCAACCCGACGGCCGGATCCGCGACTTGGACCCCCAGCTACACGGATACCGGCTACACGCCGAACAAGAACGCCGGCAACACCATGAGCCGGAAAGTCTCCACCACGAGCCCGCTCATCTCGGCGCTGACCACCAGCACGGGCAAGAAGCTGTGCGTCGACGACGCCACCTCGTCCACCACCAACGGCAACAAGATCCAGATCTACACCTGCAACGGCACCAGCGCCCAGAACTGGACGGTAGGCACGGACGGCACCATCCGCGGCATCGGCGGCAAGTGCCTGGACGTCACCAGCAGCGGCACCGCCAACGGCACCAAGATCGACCTGTACACCTGCAACGGCACCGGTGCCCAGCAATGGAAGGCCGCGGCCAACGGCTCGCTGGTCAACCCCGCGTCCGGCAAGTGCCTGGACGACCCGTCCAGCTCCACCACGCTTGGCACCCAGTTGCAGATCTGGACCTGTAACGGAACCGAGGCCCAGACCTGGAACCCGGTCGCCTCCGGCACCAAGATCCCGGCCGGCCAAACCCAGAACCTCACCTACGACCCCGAAGGCCGCACCGCAACCGTCACCACTCCCTCGGGCACCAGCAACACCACCAGCAGCTACCTCTACGACGCCGACGGCAACCTGCTCGAGCAGACCAGCAGCACCGACGGCACCGCCAAGACCCGCATCCTGTACCTGTTCGGCGGCACCGAACAGATCACCCTGAACGTCTCCGCCAAGACCTGGACCGGCCTGCGCTACTACACCGGCCCCGACGGCACCACCCTTACCCGCTCCAGCACCGGCACCGTCAGTTACCAGATTGCCAACGGCCAGGGCACAGCAGAGACGGCGGTAGACGCAAGCACCCTGGCAGTCACCCGCCGCTACTACGACCCCTACGGCAACCCCCGCGGCACCAAGCCCACCACCTGGGTAGCCGCCGACGAAAACCACGGCTTCCTAGGCAAACCCACCGACGCCACCACCGGCCTTGACCTCCTCGGCGCCCGTAACTACGACCCCACCCTGGGCCGCTTCCTCACCCCCGACCCGATCTTCGAAGCGGGGGACCCCAACCAGATGGGTGGCTACACCTACGCTGGGGACAACCCCTCGACGGGCTCCGACCCGTCGGGCCTGTGCCCCAAGGACATCTGCGACGGATACGGGCAGAACACCGGCAAGACGTCCTCCAACCCCCCCTCTGGCGGCAGCACCGACACCTCCAGCGGCAACACGGGCAGTGGCAGCACCGGCGGTGGTTCGACCTCGGTCTCTCCAGGAAACCCCTACGCTTGTGGCCGATTCGGACAATGCGGACCGGCGGTCAACTACAAGAACGATCCCGCGAAGATCATCGCCAAGATCCTCGTCGAGCCCCTCTGGGATGCCGTCAAGTGTGAGTTCTGGATCGGCGGAGGCGGGCAGGCGCATGAAGATGCCTGCGGTGTTGCGGGCGGCCTCGTCGTGGGCGGACTCGGAAGCGACGCTGCCGGAGCTGTCGAGAGCGGTGCGGCCAGTGACGTCGGGCGCGCAGCCGAGGGAGCTGCCCAGGACGACCTGGCCGCCGCAGCCGGCGCGGGTACCGAGGCCGTGAACGATGCTGCCGCCGACGCGGCCGATATCGTCGCTGCGAAGCGCGTCAACGCACAGGAACGCGCCCAGGAAGCGGACGCCGCGGCAGCCAAACCCAGCCACCCGGACAAGGGCAATACGGGAACCAAGCCCCCAGCCGAGTCGTCGCCGGGCCGCTGCAGTTTCTCCCCGGACACGCCCGTCCTGCTGAGTGGTGGCAAGACTAAGCCGATCGGCAAGGTCAAGGTCGGCGACAAGGTCGAAGCCGCCGACCCCAAGACCGGCAAGCGCAAAGGCGCCCGCCCCGTCCAGCACGTGTGGATCAACCACGACCACGACCTGCTCGACCTCACCATCCGCACCGAGGACGGCCACACAACCACCCTCCACACCACCGCCAGCCACCCGTTCTGGGACGACGCCACCCACGCCTGGGTCCCGGCCGGCAATCTCCACCACGGCGACGCCCTCAACACCGCCACCAACGGCCACGCCTACGTCGTCACCACCCAGCCCACGCATGGC
This sequence comes from Streptomyces sp. NPDC001634, assembly GCF_040298185.1. Classification (NCBI taxonomy): domain Bacteria; kingdom Bacillati; phylum Actinomycetota; class Actinomycetes; order Kitasatosporales; family Streptomycetaceae; genus Streptomyces; species Streptomyces sp. NPDC001634. The sequence continues at coordinate 111,549 of NZ_JBEOZU010000026.1, forward strand.
GCTGCCAACCGCTGGAACCTCACCGTCCAGCAACTCCACACGTACTATGTCGTGGCGGGCGGCGTCCCAGTCCTGGTCCACAACACCTGCGGGGAATTGCCCGACGGTGTAACCGTGACGAAGGACGACAGCTCGATTGTGATTCACCATGCTGAAAGCGGATCTATGACGATCGGCCTGCTTGACGATGCTGGAAAGCTGACGCTGGGCATGGATCGCCTGAGTGGATCTCCTCTTTCTGGGAAGCAGATGTTCGGCATGGTGATGGACCACTTCGGAGACGGGGTTAAGAGCATTGAGGGAAACTGGTCATATGGTGATAATCTCGCTGCATTCAATCGATTGGTAACGGGAGGAACGCCTTTGAAAACGGCCGCCCGCGGAACCTGGACGGGGCAGAGAGCTGCCGAGTACGGGTTCACGAGTGTTCGTATCACTAGGGCCATCCCATCCATGGACGATGGGTATGATCGCGTCTCGGCCCTGTTTAGTAGGCCCTGACATGAAGCCTGGTCAGTGGGTGGAAACGCTTCGCGAGCTCGCTTCATCTGGGATGGATATCGTAGATGTTGCTGAGCATATGCGCGATGGGAATGCGGATTTTTCGGTGCGCTCGATGGAATGCCTGAATGAATTTCGAGTCGCATTTGAACTGTCCATCAGGCAGATGCAGGATATTGGCGGGTGGTACGAAGGGACGGTCTCTTCTGCTGCCCTCCGGGAAGAGATTCGGATTTCCTCAAATCGGCCTCCTTCGAAATGAGGATAGCGATCCGAAATGATCTGCCGCCTCGAGTGTGGCAGCCATGGTGGTGAGGGGAATCTCAAGTTCATTTGATGGCGCTCAAAACTCTGGGATCAAAATCCCCGAGGAGGGTGTCAGCTGTAGAGGTGCCCACCAACCCCGAATGCTTGAAAAATGACCGGCGGCCCCATCGGAATCTAGCTCCGACGGGGCCGCACCAGTGTCTGACGGCAGTAGTTGACGGCAACGTCAGCGGACGGATGCTGCACAAGGCGGCGGGTCGTCGCCGTCGTCGGGCTCGCTGACGGACTCCGAGGGTTTGGCGAGAGCTTGGCTGAGGAGGTCGATGGCGTCGCGCTGGAGGCGGAGTCGTACGTGTGCGTACACCGTCGCGGTCACCCCGATGTGGGCGTGCCCCAGCAACTCCTTGATGACGACGAGTTCGACGCCCTGCTCCAGAAGCAGGGTCGCCGTCGAGTGGCGGAGGTCGTGAAACCGAATCGGCCGCAGGCGAGCTTCGCGGAGCAGGGCGTTGAAGTGCCGGGTGAGGGTGGCGGGCTCGATCGGGTGCCCGTCCGGCCGCGTGAAGACGTGCCCGCCGCCCTGCCGCACCGAGCCCGCCCGGTCTCGCTCCCTGGCCTGCCGCTCGCGGTGTGCGCGAAGCGAGGCGACGCAGGAGGCCGGCAGGGCGATGCGCCGCTCCGAGCTGATGGTCTTGGTCGGCAGGGTGGCCAGGCCCCGGCTGGTGGTGCGCTGGAGGGTCCGGCGGATGCTGGCCGTGCCGCTGTCCAGGTCGAGGTCTTCCCAGCGCAGGCCGAGGAGTTCGCCCTTGCGCAGCCCGGTGCGCAGGGCGAGCTCGAACAGCGCGGCGAGCCGGTGCCCGTGGGCAGCGGCGAGGAACTGCCGTGCTTCGTCGACGGTGAGGGGGTTGAAGCGGCGGGGGCGGGGTGTTCCGGTGCGGACGTTGCGGGCCACGTTGCGGGAGATCTCCTCCTCACGGACGGCGTGCTCCAGGGCGGACTTGAGCACCGAGTGGATGTAGGCGAGCGTCAGTGCAGAGAGCCGCTTGCCGCAGCAGAGGCCGAGTGCGCAGCAGCGCGGGCGTCGGCTGGCCTGTGCGTTCGGGTCGCGTCCGGCGTCGATGCCGCGAGCGCAGCACTGGCAGACGGTCCGCAGCTCGTTGAGCCAGGTTCGGACGTCCTTGGCGGCGAGCTTGGCGAGCTTCTTCCGGCCCAGGCCCGGTATGAGGTACTGGTGCACGACGGCGGTGTAGCGGGTGTGGGTGGTCTCGCGAAGGTGGTGGACGGCGACGTTCTCCAGCCAGTACGTCAGGTAGGCGGCGAGGCTGCCCTGGGCGGTGATGATGGGGACGCCGCGGTTGCTGGCGGCGATTTTCTCGGTCAGTTTGGCCAGTGCCTCCGTGCGCGTGCTGCCGTAGACGCGGACGCGTTTGCGGGTGTTGCCGGGGGCGAGGACGTATCCAGCGGCTTCCCAGCGGCGGTCTTTTCGTTGGTAGACGGTTCCGTCGCCGTTGGCGCGGGTGCGGCGGGAGGCGGGGGTGTCGCGGGGTGTGGTCATCAGGCGGCGTCCTGATCGAGGCGGGTGTGGATGAAGTCGGTGAGGGCGTGGGCGGGGACGCGGCGGGCGCGGCCGAGGGTGAGAGAGGCGAGTTGCCGGGTGCGGATGAGGTCGTAGACGGCAGTGCGGCCGAGTTGGAGGCGTTCCATGACCTGGGGGACGGTGAGGAGTTCCGTGCCGACGGTCACGTGACGGCCCCCGCCCGGGCAGCGCTGGTCAGCCGATCAGTGGAGTGACCGACCGGGTGACCGGCGGGGCGACCGGCGCGGTCACCAGAGTGTTCCGAGCGCCGGGTTCGGGTCGTTTGCTCGGGTCGGGTCTGTCGCGTCGTGGCCAGGAGGTTGGCGAGGTGTTCCAGTTCGGGCAGGAGGCCGGTTCCGGCGTACTGCCAGTGGGAGATGACCAGCGTGGTGTCCGAGTCCACGCGCTGACCGGCGATGTTGCGGTGACCGGGGGCCAGGTCAGTGGGGTGTCCGGCGCGGTCATCGACCGGACTGCCGTCCGTCTGGCAGGCCTGCGGTTCAGCCAACGTTGGGGCTGGGGTCTGGGGATCAGGTTGACCGGTTCGCCAGGCGGTACGTTCGGCTCGGAGGTGGGCGAGGGTGGTGGAGTAGTGGCGGGTGCGGGTGGAGAAGTGACCTCGGAAGCCGAGCATGTGGGCCCATTGCCGCAGTCGGAGGTGGGCGTGCCGGCGGTTGGTGGCGAGGTGCCAGGCGGTGTGGATCATGCGGCGGGCGTGGTCGGTGATGTCGTGGGTGGCGAGTTCGGCGAGGAGGCGGAGGCGGCGGTCGAGGGTGCCGGTGGTGGTCTCGGCGCCTTTGGTGGCGTACTTGGCGATGTAGGCGGCGACGTGCCGGTCGGTGACCGGGCCACCTTCGGTGAAGTCGGTGCCGCGGATCGCGCGGACGTCGATCTGCCGCCCGAACCGGAACACCAACCGCCCTGCCCGATCTGAGCCTTGGGGCGGGGACGAGGGGACGGCCCCGGCAAGCTGCGGTTGCTTCGGCGGTTCGCCCTCGTGGTGGACACGGGTGCGTGTGGCGGCGGCGCGGACGGCGTGGTCGAGGAGCTGGACGGTGGCCCAGGCGGGCGGGGTACTGCCGGGGCCGGTGGGTCCGTCGAGCCGGATGACGGCGTGGAAGTGGACCTGGCCCCGTTTCTGGTACTCGGCGACCTTGGCGTACGACAGGGTGGCGTGGCGCCGCAGGTCCCGCTGCGTGAGCCCCGCCGCCTTCGCGATCTCCCGCCGCAGGTGGGTGGTGAAGCGGGCCCACAGGGCCGGGGCGTGCGCGTTCCACAGCACCGCGCCCGCGTAGTCGTAGCGGTCGGGATCGAGCGGCGTGCCGAGGAGCGGGTCGTCGTCGGTATGGAGCTGGCCGCAGTGGCAGCGGCCGGTGTCGGGCCGGTTGTGGACGGGCCCGAAGCCGGGCGCGGTGAGGGTGGCGAACACGCGCGGGTGCGTGGCCACGCTGGTGGGGACGGTCTTGCCGCCGCGCAGTCCGGCGGCGATGAGCTGGTAGGTGTCGTAGCGGTAGACAGTGGAGCAGGCGGGGCAGCGGGTGACGCGGCGGTTGCCACAGCGGACCAGCAATTCGCCCGCCGGGAGTTGGCCGGAGTCGAGGTGGTCGAGGATCTCGCCGGTGGCGTTGTCGAGGTGGGTGCGGTGCCCGGTGAGGCGGATCGGGTGCGCGCAGCCACCGAGTCCGGCTATCTGTCGTGCGAGGGGTGCGAGTTGGCCGGTGGCGGCGAGCTTGGCCAGTTTGGCGGTGAGCCTGGCGCGGCGTTCCAGCGCCGACCGCCCTGTCGCCGCTGAGGCGGTGGCGTCCGCCGGGCGGGTCGGCGCTGCAAAAGCCGACGACGAGGGACGCGAGGCGGTTGGAACGATCGTGAGGTACGGGAGTTGGAGCTGTGCGGGCATGCGGAAAGGGGCCTTTCGGCGGGAGCGCGGAAGTGGTACGGCGCGGGGCGGTGTGGGCAGGCCGAAGTGATCGGCTCACAGGGGAACGGGCGCCTCGGAGTTGGGCGCGGGGGCCGGACCAAGGGGCTGGTCGGCAGGGCGCGGTGGTGATCACCGGCGGGTGCGTGACGTTAACATCGCCTCACGAGCGCATTCAAGTGCATCCCTCCTGATTCCTTTCTTGCGGGTGGTGGGACGCGGGTAGTGTGGGGCCGGTTTCCCGGTTTGGACGGGCCGGATTGTGCTGGTAGAGGGCGTGGAAAGCGGGGGTGACCGGGCGTGGTGGTGGGGCGGCGTGGGCGCAGGCCGACGGGCAGCGGGGTGCAGCTGACGTTCGAGGTCATAGCCGAGACTCTGCGTGAGCGGATCCGCTCCGGCGGACTGCGGCCGGGTGACGCGTTGCCGACGCAGGCCGTGCTGATGCGGGAGTTCGGGGCAGCGAGCTTGACCGTGCAGAAGGCCATGGCCCTGCTGAAGCAGGACGGGTGGGCAGTCTCCCGACCCGGCAAGGGCGCCTTCGTCGCCCAATCCGACGACGCCGATGACCTCGACGGCCCGGAGGCGACCGCCCCCGTCGGCGGGACGACGGCCCGCGTCGAGGCGTTGGAGCTGGCGCTGGCCGAGGCTGTCCAGCAGATTGCCGACCTTCGTGGCCGCGTAGAGGTTCTGGAGGCGGGCAGCGGCGGGCCGGGCCGCTGACCCGCCGTGCCGGGACGCAGGTCAGGGCTGTCTAGTCCCGGGTGATGTTTGACGTTCTGGTCCCAGTTGATGCTTGACGTTGGGCCTAGACAACATCGGAAATCTTGTGGGGCTTGTTCGCCT